>NZ_JABXEP010000149.1:0-19797 GCF_013372605.1 Myxococcus sp. AM009 | reverse complement strand
GTGGGGGCCCGGGAGGGAGCTCCAGACGGTGATGCAGGTCCGCACCTGCGTGCCCGCGAAGGCGCCGGGGCCCAGGTCCACCACCTCGCGCAGGGAGAGCGTCTCCAGCAGTGACTGGCGCAGCGGCGCGTACATGAAGGCGTCGAGGAAGCTCGCTGGGGTGATGAAGGCGAGCGCCCCCGGGCGGGTGGCCAGCCGGTGCGCGGCCACCAGGAGGAAGAAGGCGAAGTCGTCGCGCAGGCTGGTGCCGGGCATCAGCGCCAGGGGGAGCAGGGCGCGCAGCCGGGCATAGGTGCCCGGGTCCTTCAGCACGGAGGAGGTGCCGTTGTAGGGCGGGTTGCCCACCCACAGCTCCTGGTGCTCCGGCGGCGTGGTGTCGAGCAGCGGCGCCAGTCCGTCGCGCAGCGCGTCTCCGGCGCGCACGGTGGCCTCGGGCACGCGGGCCTGGCAGAGACGGGCGACCTCGGGGTCCAGCTCCAGGCCGCAGAGCCGGACGCCGGGCCGCAGCCGCGAGGCGGCGGTGAGGAAGGCACCCGCGCCGCATGAGGGGTCCACGACGGTGAGGGGTCCTCCGCCCACGTGCTGGAGCGCGAGCGCGAGGGTGCGTTCCGCCAGCGGCGCTGGCGTGAAGAAAGCACCCACGGCCTTGCGGTCCAGGCTGGGGAATTGAAGAACGAGCTTCTCCTCATCCACTTCCAGCGGCCTATGCGCGGTGCGAGGCATGGGACCGCATCCTACCTGCCGTGGTGCGGAGTGAACGCCCGGGGCCCGCATTTAGGCTTGATGTTTCAGCGAGTTGTGCGTTTGGCATCAACGTACCTGCCCTGGAGTCGCAGGGGCGCGTGATGTCTGAGTGGGGCTCGCTGCCTTGTTGTTTCAGGTCGGCCCATGAACGTGGCGGGTGCCCGCCAGTCCACAAGCGCGGTTGGCGGGGACCGCCACGTCGATGAGCCTGGGCTTCGGCAGGTCCAGGTTGTTCATGAGCTGGATGAAGCCCTCGCGGCTCCGGCCGGCGACGCGCGGGTTGTGCCGCTTCTCCTCGCCGATGGTCGTCACCGTCAGCCCCTTGTAGTCATGCGCGGGGTACACGAGCGTCTCGTCCGGAAGCGCGAACAGCACCCGAGTAATTGAGTCGTACAACGTGCCGGCATTCCCGTTCTGGAAGTCTGTCCTGCCATTGCCACGGATGAGCAGGGCATCCCCGGTGAAGACACGCGCTCCCAACAGGTAGCTCACGCTGTCATCCGTGTGGCCCGGCGTCGCGAGCACCTGGAACGTGAAGGCCCCGGCGCGCAGCGTGTCGCCATGCTTGACATGGATGTCGGCGCACGGAGCCCCCGCCGCGCCGCCCACCACCTTGGCCCCCGTGCGAGCCCGGAGCAGGCCGGACGCGGTGACATGGTCCGCGTGCACGTGCGTGTCGAGCACGTGGGTGAGGGAGAGACCAAGCTCCCGCAGCAGCGTGAGGTCCCGTTCGAGCTTCTCCGCGACGGGGTCGATGAGGAGCGCCGTTCCGCTCTCCTCATCCCCGAGCAGATAGGTGTACGTCGACGACGTCGTGTCGAAGAGCTGGCGGAAGAGCATGGTTGCCTCCAGGGCATCGGGAGCCTGGGCTCCACCGATAAACTTCGCCCTGTCGGAGGCCTCGGCCGGAAGCGGACGCCCGTTCCGCCTCCGTCCACTCCTGGAAGCCCCCGGCCGCCGGGACGTGGCCCAGGCGATTGAGGCCGGCCCCGCGGCGCCATGCCCGCCGCCCGCGACCTAGAGCCCGTGCCCGCAGTGCTTGCAGAAATGGGCATCCAGGTCATGCCCCTGCTGGCCACAGGCAGGGCACGCCCGGTGGTCCACCGCGTGCCGCGTGGCGGCGGCCAGCTCCACGGAGACGATACCCGTGGGCACCGCGATGATTCCGTAGCCCATCACCATCAGGATGGACGCGATGAACTGTCCGGGCACCGTCTTGGGCGTGATGTCGCCAAAGCCCACCGTCGTCACGGTGACGATGGCCCAGTACATGGCGCGGGGGATGCTGTCGAAGCCGTTCTCCCGGCCCTCCACCACGTACATCAGCGTGCCCATGATGACGACGATGGTCAGCACCGTGCCCAGGAAGACGGTGATTTTCGGCCGGCTGGCGCGCAGCGCGGTGAGCAGCACCTCCGCCTGCCCCAGCAGGTGCGTCAGCTTGAGCACGCGGAAGACGCGCAGCAGCCGCAGCACCCGAATCACCAACAGGGACTGCGCCCCGGGGACCAGGATGCTCAGGAAGGTGGGCAGGAGCGCCAGCAGGTCCACCAGCCCGAAGAAGCTGCGGGCGTAGCGCAGCGGTTTGCTGACGGAAAAGAGCCGGAGCAGGTACTCCAGGGTGAACAGGCCCGTGAAGAACCACTCGACGCCGAGCAGCACGTTCCCGTACTGGGCCCGCACCGAGGCGACGCTCTCCAGCATCACCGCGATGATGCTGAAGAGGATGGCCCATAGGAGGCCGACGTCAAACGCCCTGCCCGCGGGCGTCTCCGCCTCGAAGATGATTTCATGCAACCGACCGCGGAGGCCCCCGGAGGGGCCCTGCTCTGAGGCTCTGGACACGGGCCCAGTGTAGGCGACCCGTGTCCCAGGGGAATGCCCGTCCTCAGGCCTTGGCCTCGCTGGCGGCGGGGCGGGACGGCCCAACCTCCGGCTTCGAGGCCGCGGGGGCCGGCAGGGGCGCCCCCACGTGCATCCGGTGCTTCACCTCGGCGAAGCGGGCGGCGGACGCGTGCTCGGGGAAGAGCAGCGACACCGCCGCGCCCACGAGGAAGGCCAGGGGGATGGTGATGACGCCCGGGTTGCGCAGCGGGAACAGCGCGGACGTGTTGCCCAGGAGGTCCACCTGCACCGTGGGGGACAGGAAGATGAAGAGCACCGAGCTGATGGCGCCCGTGAGCATGCTGGCCACCGCGCCATTCGTGGTGAACTTCCTCCAGGCCATGGACAGGAGCAGCGCCGGGAAGTTGGCGCTCGCCGCGATGGCGAAGGCCAGCCCCACCATGAAGGCCACGTTCTGCCCCTTGAAGACCACGCCCAGGATGATGGCCACGACGCCCAGGAAGAGGCTGGCCAGCCGGGCCACCTTGAGCTGCTCTGCTTCGGGGGCCTGGCCCTTGCGCACCACGCTGGACCACAAGTCGTGGGACAGCGCCGCCGCGCCGGACAGCGTCAGGCCGGCCACCACCGCCAGAATCGTGGCGAAGGCGACGGCGGAGATGAAGCCCAGGAAGCCCGTCCCCCCCACGACTTCGGCGAGCATGGGCGCCGCCATGTTGCCGCCCTTGTCCACCCCCGTAATCGCCTGACGGCCCACCAGCACGGACGCGCCGAAGCCCAGGATGAACGTCACCAGGTAGAAGTAGCCGATGAGCCCCGTGGCGTAGAAGACGCTGCTGCGCGCCGCCTTCGCGTCCGGCACCGTGTAGAAGCGCATCAGGATGTGCGGCAGGCCCGCGGTGCCGAACATCAGCGCCACCCCCAGGGAGATGGCCTCCAGCGGGTTGCTCACCAGCTTTCCAGGGGCCAGCACCTCCGCGCCGTACCGGGTGGCGGCCTCGTTGAAGAGCCGCAGCGGGCTGAAGCCGAACCTTGACAGCACCATGCCCGCCAGGCCCGTGGCGCCCGCGAGCAGCAGCACCGCCTTGACGATTTGCACCCACGTGGTGGCGATCATCCCGCCGAAGAGCACGTAGAGAATCATCACCGCGCCCACGATGACGACCGCCATCTCGTAGGACAGGCCGAACAGCAGGTGGATGAGGTTGCCGGCGCCCACCATCTGCGCAATCAGATAGAAGCTGACCACGGTGAGCGTGCCCACCGCCGCGGACAGCCGGACCGGCGTCTGCTTCAGCCGGTAGGCCACCACGTCCGCGAAGGTGTACTTGCCCAGGTTGCGCAGGGGCTCGGCGATGAGGAACGTCACGACCGGCCAGCCGACGAGCCAGCCCACGGAGTAGATGAGCCCGTCGAAGCCGGACGTGGCCACCAGACCCGCGATGCCCAGGAAGCTGGCGGCGCTCATGTAGTCACCCGCGAGCGCGAAGCCATTCTGCGCCGCGCTCACGCCGCCGCCCGCGGCGAAGAACTCGGACGTCGTCTTCGTCTTGCGCGCCGCCCAGTACGTAATCGCCAGGGTGATGCCGACGAAGAGGAGGAAGAACAGGATGGCCGTCGCGTTGGGCTGGCCGAGCTGCGTCGTCGTTTCTGCCGGGTTCATGCCTGCCTCACTTTCCACCGCGGAGTTGGTGCAGGGCGCGGTCGTACTTCCCGTTCGCCCACAGCATGTAGATGCCCGTCAGGGCCCAGGCCGCGACGATGACCAGCGCGCCCAGCAGGATGCCAACGGACAGACCCGGGACGAGCTGCTGCCCCATGAGCGGTTTGTCGAAGGCCACCAGGAGGATGAAGCCCAGGTACGCCGCCAGCGTCGTCACGGTGAGCACGCCGGCCACGCGCCAGCGCGCCGCCGCGAGTGCTTCCAGCGCTTCCTCGTTCGGATTCGTGGACATGGGGTTTCTCCTCCGGTCAGCGCTTCGCCGGTGTGGGGGTGGCCTTCGCGAGCAGCTCATCGAGCACCGTCGGGTCCGCCAGGGTGCTGGCGTCACCCAGGTTCTCCACCTCGCCCGAGGCAATCTTGCGGAGCATGCGGCGCAGAATCTTCCCGGAGCGCGTCTTCGGCAGGCCGTTGACCAGCACCACCCGGTCCGGCGTGGCGATGGGGCCAATGACATGCCGGACCTGCTCCTTGAGCGCGCCCACCATCTGCTCGGAGCCGGACTCCTGCCAGTCCGGCTTCACCGTGACGAACGCGCACACGCCCGTGCCCTTGAGCTCATGAGGGAAGCCCACCACCGCGGCCTCGGCGACGGCCTCGTGCGCCACCAGCGCGCTCTCCACCTCGGCGGTGCCCAGGCGGTGCCCGGAGACGTTGAGCACGTCATCCACGCGGCCGGTAATCCAGTAGTACCCGTCCTCGTCGCGGCGGCAGCCGTCACCGGTGAAGTACAGGTTGGGGAAGCGCGCGTAGTAGGTCTCCTTGAAGCGCTGGTGGTGGCCGTACAGCGTGCGAGCCTGCCCCGGCCACGAGCGCGCCAGGCACAGGTTGCCGCTGACGCCGTTGCCTTCGATGACGCGGCCCTCGTCGTCCACCAGCACGGGCTCCACGCCGAAGAAGGGCAGGGTGGCGGAGCCCGGCTTGGTGGGCGTGGCCCCCGGCAGCGGCGCAATCAGGATGCCGCCCGTCTCCGTCTGCCACCAGGTGTCCACCACCGGGCAGCGGCTGTCGCCCACGACGTCGTGGTACCAGCGCCACACCTCCGGGTTGATGGGCTCACCCACGCTGCCCAACAGGCGCAGCGACTGGCGCGAGGACTCCTTCACCCACGCGTCGCCCTCCCGGATGAGCGCGCGCAGCGCGGTGGGCGCGGTGTAGAGGATGGTGGCTTTCAGGTCGTCCACCACGCGCCACAGCCGCCCCGCGTCCGGGAAGGTGGGCGTGGACTCGAACATCACCGTGGTGGTGCCGTTCATCAGCGGCCCGTAGAGGATGTAGCTGTGGCCGGTGACCCAGCCCAGGTCCGCCGCGCAGAAGTAGACGTCCTCCGGCTGGATGTCGAAGACGTAGCGGAACGTGGTGGCCGCATAGACGAGGTAGCCGCCCGTGGTGTGCAGCACGCCCTTGGGCTTCCCCGTGGAGCCGGACGTGTAGAGGATGAAGAGCGGGTCCTCGGAGTCCATCCACTCCGCGGGACAGACGCCGCGGTGCTTCGCCAGCTCCGCGTCCAGCCAGTAGTCGCGGCCGGCGAGCATGGGCACCTCCTTGCCGGTGCGGCGCACCACCAGGATGGACTCCACCACGGACAGGCCCTCCACGGCCTCGTCGGCGATGGCCTTGGTCGCCACGAACTTGGGGCCGCGCGGGCCTTCGTTGGCGGTGATGAGCACCTTGGCGCCGCAGTCGAGGATGCGCTCGCGCAGGGCCTCCGACGAGAAGCCAGCGAACACCACGGAGTGCACCGCGCCGATGCGCGCGCACGCGAGCATGGTGTAGGCCAGCTCCGGCACCATGGGCAGGTAGATGCAGACGCGGTCGCCCTTGCGCACGCCGTGCGCCTTGAGCACGTTGGCCACGCGGCCCACGTGGTGCTGCAGGTCGCGGTAGGTGATGGACTCGTACTCGCCCGGCTCGTTCTTCGCCCAGATGATGGCGACCTTGCCGGGGCGCTCCTTGGCGTGCCGGTCGATGCAGTTGTAGGCCGCGTTGAGCTTGCCGCCGCCGAACCAGGCGAAGTCCACCTGCTCGGGGTCCAGGTCCATGATGGCGTCTGGCTCGTGGAACCAGGTGAGCTGCTCGGCCATCTCACCCCAGAAGGCCTCGGGCTGCTGGAGGCTGCGCTGGTAGAGGCGCTGGTAGTCCTCCAGGCTCTTCACGTGGGCATTGCGGCTGAAGGCGTCCTTCGTGGGAATGAGCGCGTCCTGCGTCTGGGCCATGGTCGGCATCCTTGGGAGTGGAGGCGGGTTAGTAGAAGAGCTGCAGCTGGCTCGTGCCCGTCACGGCGGCGCGGGCCTGGGAGAGGTCACCCGTCCACGCGACGGCGACCTCGGTCCGGAGGTTGAGCGTGTGCTTCTGGAACCAGATGTTGAAGCCGGGTTTGAGCGCGAGCTGGTCCTGGCCGGCCACGCGCGCTTTGAAGCACTCGCCGGAGATGAGCGGCTGGAGCTTGCCGAAGCGCCAGCCCGTCTCCGCGTAGAAGCCCGTGCCGCTCCGCGGGTTGTCCAGGCCCTGGCGGTAGTGGAAGAGGGTGGCGTTGAAGACGAACTCCTGGTCGTTCGCCAGGGGCACGTCGAGGAACACGTCCGCGGCCGTGCCCACCGCGTCATGGAGCCCGGACTCCGTGGCCACCGCTTTCGGCTGGTAGTCGGCGCCGAGGCCCACCGACAAGCGCGGCTCGGAGGCGAAGTAGATGCCTTGGAAGAAGAGGTCCTCCTCGCGCGTGAAGAAGTTCCAGCGCGCCATCGCCGTGACGCGAGGCAAATCGTCCGGGTTGAGCACGGTGCCCTCCGGCGTCGTCTTGCCGTTGACGCCATTGAAGATGGCGGCCCGGAATCCCAAGGGGCCGGCGAAGCCGCGGACCTGCACGCCGATGTCCCGCCACACCTTGCCCACGCCAGGTGTCCAGCGGACCAGGTTGGAGTGGTAGTCCACCGCCTGCAACGCGATGGCGCCCTGGAGGACATGGCGCGTCAGCGGCGGCAGCAGCATGCCCACGTCAATCCAGATTTTCTCCGCCACCTCGTAGGAGATGAACGCGTCCTGGATGAAGAAGGCGACGCTCCAGTCGCCGTTCTTTCCGAAGTGGGGCTGGTCCGTCTCGGCGAAGAACGAAAGACGCCTGGTGATGTTGCCGAAGACGAGCAGGCGCGTGCGCCGCAGGAACATGTCAGTGCCAGGCCCGCCGGACGGCGCGCCCTCGTCGACAAGCTGGAGCTGCGGCTGCAGGAGGATGGCGACGTTGAGGTAGGACTCCTCGCTGACGGGTAGCTTGAATGCGCTCGACGGAGTGGCTGACAGCAGGACCGCGAGCGCGGCCATGAACGAAAGCATGCGTGCGGGGGCAGTGCGCATGCCCCAGCACAGAGCAACGTGTCTGCCAACGCGCCGCGCTCGGAGATTCAAGACGTTGCAGGTTGGCTCGGCGCGTCAGGACGTTACCGAAGGTGACGTGCGCGTTACCGCGGTAACGCTTCATGCGCCGCGTCGTCGCGCTTCGCGCGCGGCGTCAGGTCTGCTTGGAGTTGGAGTGGTCGCCCGTCTTTCCTAGCAGGTATCCACCATGGCTGATGGCCAGCAGGGCGAGCATGCCTTGCGACAGGGCGGGCATCGCGCTGGTCGTCCCGCGCGCCACCGACATGGCCACGTCCATGAAGTAGCCCACCGCTGCGATGACTGTGAAATAGAACATCTGCACCTTGGCCAGGTCGATGTGCGCGGTGTTGCCCACCTCGTCTCCCTGGAACATGTCCGCCATGCGCGCGTCCGTCATGTTCGCGTTGGCGTAGAGCACGCCCTGGCGGTGCGCGTCGATGTCCGCGGTCGCCTCCGCGAGCTGGACAGAGGTGTTCTGCACCAGCTTCTCGTCTGGGCTGCGCGCACGCTTGCCTCCCAGCACCAGCGGTGTGCCCAGCAAGGAGGTGGTGGAGATGCCCATGGCAATCCAGAGCTCCTGGGGGATGTCGACTCCCACGGCGTTGGACGCGCCCGACTTCACGCGGGAGAGCGTCATCGTCAAGTAGCCCGCCATCACCACCACGGTCCACACGAGCGCCTGGAAGCGGGAGAGACTCATCAGGTTGCGCTCACTGATGAGCAGGGCAAGCGGCACGCCCACGATGGCCTTGCCCAACACCAGCAGGAAGCCGGTGAGCATGGCGGCCGTTCCGAGCAGGTTCCACCCCGGCGGCAGGTACCAGGTCGTGGTGAGGACGGCCATGGGCATGACCGTGGTGAGCACCACCATCCGCCCGTACTCCGCGCGAGGAATGACGCCAACGACTTCCCCAGCGCGATTGCCAGCCCCACTGCCAATCACAGGCACGCTGTCTGCCATGAGCTCCCCCCTGCGGTGTGTTGGCGGGAATCCTAGCGATGGGGCACGGCGGGCGTTCCGTCGTGCCGGGGCGCCGCTCATGGCGGACACGCTGCCAGCACCGGAGGGCAGTGGACGGGCGCACGGGCGCCGTGCCTCAAGCGCGCGTGCGAGGGATGCCCAGCTTCTGGCGCTTCTCCCACAAGGCCTTGCGGCTGATGCCCAGGCGCTTCGCCAGCTCCGTCTCGCCCATGTGCTCCTGGTGCTCCATGACGAAGCGGCGGAAGTACTCCTCCATGGAGTCCGGTGCGGCGCCGCTGGTTTCCTCGGCGGCGGGGCTTGTGTCGGTGGGCTCGGTGGAGGCTCCGAGGCGGTCCGCCGCGTCGGGCAGCTCCAGCGCCAGGAGCCCCGCTGTCACCACCGGGCCATCCGCGAGGATGACGGCGCGCTCCAGCGCGTTCTCCAGCTCGCGCACGTTGCCCGGCCAGGGATGGGAGGTGAGCGCTTCCATGGCCTCGGGCGCCAGGCTCGCCGTGGGACGACCGACCTTGCGGCTGGCCTTCTCCAGCAGGTGTCTGGCCAGCGCGGGCACGTCCTCCGTGCGCTCTCTCAGCGGCGGCAGGCGAATCTCCACCACGCGCAGGCGGAAGTAGAGGTCCTGGCGGAAGGACCCCTCCTGTACCCGGCGGGGCAGATCGCGGTGAGTCGCGGCGACGATGCGCACGTCCACCTTGCGGGACCGCGTCGCGCCCACGCGCCGCACCTCGCCATCCTGGAGCATTCGCAACAGGCGCGCCTGGGCGGGCGCGGGCAGCTCACCAATCTCGTCCAGGAAGAGCGTGCCGCCGTGCGCCGCCTCCACGAGCCCCGGATGCGCCGCCTGCGCGCCGGTGAAGGCGCCCTTCTCGTGGCCGAACAGCTCGCTCTCCAGCAGGCCTTCGGGAATGGCCGCGCAGTTCACCGCCACCAGCGGCCCGTCCGCCCGAGGGCTCTGGGCGTGGAGGGCGCGCGCCACCAACTCCTTGCCCGTGCCGGACTCGCCCAGCACCAGCACGGTGGCGGGGGAGGGGGCCACCTTGCGGACGCGCTCGAAGACTTCTCGCATCGCGGCGCTGCTCCCCACCATTCCGCTGACGGGGTGCGCCTGCTCCACCTCGCGCTTGAGCGCCGCGTTCTGCCGCGTCAGCAGGCCTTCGCGCAGCACCCGCTCCACCTGCATCAGCAGCTCGTCATGGTCGAAGGGCTTGGCGATGTAGTCCACCGCGCCCAGCTTCATCGCGTCCACCGCCGACCTCACGGTGGCGTAGCTGGTCATGATGAGCACCGGTACCCCCGGACACAGGGCGATGATGTCCGTCCCCGGGGCGCCCGGCAGGCGCAGGTCCGACAGCACCAGGTCGAACGAGTCCAGGGCGTAGTCGCTCGACGCCTCGTGCACGGAGCCCGCCTCGGACACGTCATGCCCCGCGCGCACGAGCAGCCGGCGCAGCTCCGTGCGGATGATGGGCTCATCTTCGATGACCAGGACGCGGCTCATGCCGGGGCCTCCCGCTCGGGGTTCACGCTGGCTTCCATCCGGCGTGGCTCCGGAAGGCGCACCACGACGCTAGTCCCTCCCCCCTGCCGCCTGTCCACCTGCATCGTCCCGCCGTGCTCTCGGACGATGCCCGCCGCGAGCGCCAGGCCCAGGCCCGTTCCCTCACCGGGGCCCTTCGTGGTGAAGAAGGGCTCGAACACGCGCTGCGCCAGCTCGGCGGAAATCCCATGCCCCCGGTCCATGACGCGCAGGCGCACCGCGCCCTCGTCGATGTCCGCTTCCAGCTCCACCACGCCGTGCTCGGGTGAGGCGTCCATCGCGTTGGTCAGCAGATTGACGAGCACCTGCTCCAGCCGCTGCGCGTCGCCTTGCACCTCCAGGCCCTCTGGACAGCGATGCTCGAAGCGCACCCCGCGTTGCTTGCGCGCCAGCCGCGCCAGTTGCACGGCTTCGCTCAAGAGCGGCGCCACGGCGACGCGCGTGAAGGGCCGCGCCTGTCCGCCCACCGTACCTTCGTGGCTGAAGCCCACCAGCGTCCGGACGATGGCGTCGATGCGCCGGCACTGCTGGAGGATGAGCCCCGCGCGCTCCTGCATCGCGGCCGGGTCCTCCAACTCGTACTTGAGGTTCTGCGTCAGGCTGGCGATGGCCGTCAGCGGGTTGCCAATCTCGTGGGCCACGCCCGCGGCCACTCGGCCCAGCGAGGCCAGCCGGTCCTGATGCGCCATGCGCGCGTCCACGGCCTTGCGCGCCGTGAAGTCCTCCACCAGGAGCGCCATGCCCTCGGGCGTGCCCGTGCCCTGCTCAGCCGCAGAGAGCCGCGAGCGGTGCAGCCGGAGGATGCGCTCGACGCCCGCCACGGTGACACGCGTCTCCGTGTCCCCGTCCACGCCGCTGGCGAAGCCGGACAGCAGCGGGCCCCAGGGCGCGGGCAAGGCCTCCAGGGGATGGCCACGCACGGCGTCCACCGGCACGCCGGAGAGCTGCTCGAGCGCCGCGTTCCAGATGACGACCTCACCATCCGGCCCCACGGCGCAGACGCCCACTGGGAGGTCCTCCAGGATGCGGCGCAGGTAGCGGCGCACGGCCTCCAGCGCGGGCACCGGGCCTCGCGGGCCCCGCGCGTCGCGGAGGCGCTCCTCGACGAAGCGGAGCTGCTCGGCCAGGGCCGTTCGCGCGCCGGGCTCCAGCCGCAGCGCCTCCTCCACCGTCATGCGCGCGAGCACGGGGCCCAGCAGGCCCGACAGGTTTCGCTCCACGCCGTCGCGCAGGCGGCGCAGCTCGGAGGGCCGGCGCTCGTCCGGCGGCAGCGACAGGGACTTCAGCGCCCGGTCCACCTCCGCCGTCGCGGCCTCCTCACCCAGCAGCGGGGCCAGCTTGCGGCGGAACGCGTCGGGCGAGCCCGCCACCACGCCGCCCGCGGCGGGCGCGGCCTCTTCGCGTGTGCAGGCCCGCGCGGCCTCTGCTTCCTCGTCGGACTGGCGCGTCGCCAGCGAAACGCCGATGAAGGCCAGCCCGTTGAGCGTCAGCGAGGCGAAGGTGGCGAAGCCCCAGGGCTCGTCGACGGGGAAGCCGAGCAGCGCCGCCATGCGGTGCGTCCACGCGACGACGCCCGGCGACGCCCACAGGGGCACCACGAGCGTCAGGAGCCACGCGCTGGCGCCCACCGCCAGGCCCGTCAGCAGCCCGGCGCGCGTGCCCCGCTTCCAGAACAGCAGCCCCAGCACGCCCGGGATGAACTGCGCCACCGCGACGAAGGACACCAGCCCCAGGTCCACCAGCCCCGTGCCGCGGATGTTCAGCAGCCAGTGGAAGCCGTAGCCGGCCAGGATGATGATGCCGATGAGCAGCCGGCGCGCCCACAGCAGCCATCCGTACAGGTGTGGCTGGCCGCGCGCATAGCCCAGCGGCAGCACCAGGTGCGTGAGGCACATGGGCGCCAGGGCCAGCGTGGTGACGATGACCATGGCGCTGGCCGCGGAGACGCCGCCCAGGAAGGCACCCAGCGCCAGCCACGTGGCGCCGCGTGACGCGGGCACCGCCAGCACGTGGAAGTCCGCGGGCCAGGGCAGCCCCAGCGCCTCGCCGCTCCAGAGCACCACGGGGACGACCAGGTTCATCACCAGCAGCAGCAGCGGGAAGGCCCAGGTGGCGGTGGCCAGGCCCTCGCGCTCCGGGGCCTCGGTGAAGGCGACGTGGTAGCTGCGAGGCGTGAGGAAGGCGGCCGCGCAGGACAGCACCAGCAGCGGGGCCCAGGAGGCCTCCCGCGCCGGGCGCTGGAGCCCTTCAATGGCCTCTGGATGCGCGTCCACCCAGGCCCGCAGCCCGTCCACGCCGCCGAACACGTTGGAGACCGCCCAGACGCCCACGGCCACCAGGGCGACGAGCTTCACCGCGGACTCGAAGGCGATGGCCAGCATCAGGCCTTCGTGTCGCTCGCGCGGGGAGAGGTGCCGCGCGCCGAAGAGGACGGAGAAGACGGTGAGGACCGCGCAGAAGCCCAGGCCCACCAGCGTGGGCGACGCGGACGGGCTGAGCACGCGCGCGGACTCCACGACGGCCCGCACCTGGAGCGCCAGATAGGGCAGGCTGCCCGCCAGCAGGAACAGCGTCACCGCCGTGCCGGTGGACTGCCCCGGGTAGCGGAAGGCCAGCACGTCCGCCAGCGAGGTGAGCTGCAGCTCGCGGGACAGGCGCAGCAGCGGGCGCCACAGCACGGGAATCAGCAGGCACGCCAGGGTGACGCCCAGGTAGATGCCCAGGTAGCGGAAGCCGTGCCGGGCCGCGTAGCCCACGCTGCCGAAGTAGGACCACGACGTGGCGTACACGCCCAGGGCCAGCGCGTAGACGAGCGGGTGCTGGGTGATGCGCGCGGGGATGGCGCCTCGCTCCGCCGCGTAGGCCACCAGGAAGAGCACCAGCAGGTAGGCGACGGACGCGGCGACGAGCGAGCCGAGCTCCAGCGTCATCGGCCACCGCTCCGGTGCGCCGCCCAGCCGCCCAGGATGATGACGCCCAGCCACACCGCGAAGGGCAGGTACCCCGGCGCGCCCTCCGCCAGCCACAGCAGGCGCAGGGGGGAGCCGAAGAGGAGCACCGCGACGGCGAAGACGAGCAGCGACGGCATCACGGGGGCGTCGGGCTCGGGAGGGCGCTTCATGGCGGCGAGGATACCAGCCGCGTCTCCGTCGAGTGACGAAGCCGCCACGTGCGTCAGGTGGATGCGGTGGGGTGGCTCGCCGGGCCCGGGAGGCGCAGCCTCACGGCGCACCTGCTGTCCGGACGCGGGCGCACGGAGCTGACCGTGGCTTGTCGCTCGACAGGCGGGCCGGGCCGTCGTGAGAATGCGGGTCGGCCGAGGCGCCCGCTGGCGCCATCGGGGAACGGAGATGCGCGTGGAGACGCAGCCTGGCGACTTCGGACCGCCGCGAGACGAACGTGAGATGGCCGCCGTCGCGGACATCATGATGCAGTCGTATGCCATGTCCCCCGCCGACAGCGCCGCCTGGGTGCAGCGGACGTCGCGGCCGGACCTCCGGTTGCTGCGCGAGGGCGGCGAGGTGGCGGCCACGCTCGTGCTCATCTGCATGGGGCAGTGGTACGGCGGACGCAGCGTGCCCGTCATCGGCGTGGGCGGCGTGGGCGTGTCGCCCGTCCACCGTGGGCGCGGCACCGCCACGCGGCTGATGCGGCACCTGCTGCGCGAGGCGCGCGCGACGGGCGCCCCGCTGTCGGTGCTCTATCCCGCGACGCAGCCGCTCTACCGGCGCGTGGGCTACGAGCACGCGGGCACGCGGCAGGAGCTTCGCATCCAGGTCCCATCGCTGGACTTCAGCGAGCGGACGTTGTCGCTCCGGCCCATCGAGGAGAAGGACACGCAGGCCATCGTCCTGAGCTACCAGCGCCACGCGCGTCACCGGCCGGGCTGGCTGGACCGTGGGGACTTCTCATGGGGCCGCGTCCGCAACCTGCGCGGCGAGGTGGCACATGGCTACCTGGTGGAGGGCAGCGCCGGTGTGGAGGGCTACCTCTACGTCATCCGCCGGCCGCTCAAGGACTTCAAGCAGGAGCTGTTCCTCTCCGACGTCGTGGCCCATACGCCCGCGGCGGCGCGGAGGATTTTGAGCTTCCTGGGGGACCACCGCTCCCTGGCCACGGACGTCTTCTGGTACGGCGGCGTGGATGACCCGCTGCTCCTGCTGCTGCGCGAGCAGACGTACTCGGTGAAGCTGTACATGCACTGGATGGTGCGGGTGCTGGACGTGGCCTCCGCGCTGGAGGCGCGCGGCTGGCCGGAGGGGCTCTCCGGCACCCTCCATCTGGACCTCGAGGACGACCTCTTCCCGGAGAACCAGGGCCGCTTCGTGTTGGAAGTCGCTGACGGGCAGGCGCGCGTCCGCCGTGGCGGCGACGGCGGCTTGCGGCTGCACGTGCGGGAGCTGGCGCCGCTGTACACGGGCCACCTGTCCGCGGAGTCGCTGCGGGCCATGGGCGCGCTGGTGGGCGATGAGGCCTCGGTGCGCGCGGCGGGCAGCCTCTTCACCGGGCCGCCACCCTCCCTGCGCGACATGTTCTGAGCCGGGCCGGGCGCTCTATCGGGCCCGGCGCGGGGGTGCTAGGAGCGCGAGCAGTCCTTCACAGGAGCGTGCAGTCAATGCGGGCATTCGTCACCGGTGGTTCAGGCTTCGTGGGCAGGCACCTCCTCGCCGCGCTGAAGGTGCGCGGGACGCCCGCCCGGGCCCTGGCGCGCTCCGCCGCGGCGCTGGCCTCGGTGACGGAGTCCGGCGCGGAGCCCTTCGAGGGCGACCTGTCGGACGTGGACACGCTGAAGGCGGGCATGGAGGGCTGCGACACCGTCTTCCATTGCGCCGCGGTGGTGAAGGGCTGGGGCGCGCGCAGCGAGTTCTACGAGACGAACGTGCGCGGCACGGAGCGGGTGCTGGAGGCGGCGCGCGCCGCGGGCGTCAAGCGGCTGGTCCACGTCAGCACGGAGGCGGTGCTGGTGGATGGCTCGCCCCTGGAGCGGGTGGATGAGACGATGCCCCTGCCCGAGCGCCCCATTGGCGACTACCCCTCCACCAAGGGCGAGGCGGAGCGCCGGGTGCTCAGCGTGAATGCGCCGGACTTCGTCACCGTGGTGGTGCGTCCCCGCTTCATCTGGGGCGCCGGTGACACGTCGCTGCTGCCGCAGTTCCAGGAGGCCGTGCGTGCCGGGCGCTTCCGGTGGTTCGGCGGCGGCCGTTACCTGACGTCCACCTGCCACGTGGCCAACTGCGTGGAGGGCATGCTGCTGGCGGCGGAGAAGGGCCGCGGCGGCGAGGCCTATTTCCTCACCGATGGGGAGCCCGTGGAGTTCCGGGGCTTCATCACCGCCATGCTCGCGACGCAGGGCGTGGACGCGGGCGAGCGCACCCTGCCATACGGGGTGGCCGCGACGGTGGCCACGGTGGGCGACTTGCTGTGGGGCACCTTCGGCCTGGGCGGCAGGCCTCCGCTCACCCGCACCGAGGTGCTGCTCATGGGGCGCGAGGTGACGGTGCGGGACGACAAGGCCCGCCGGGAGCTGGGGTATGAGGGCCGCCGCTCCCGTGAAGAAGGGCTCCGGGAGATGAAGGCGGAGCATCGGAGCACGGCGTCGCGTATGCTCTGAGGCATGCGAAGGTTCGAGTTCGTGGAAGGCTCCAGCTCCAAGTTCTGGGAGCCGGAGCTCAAGGGCAACACCTTCATCGTCACCTACGGCCGCATCGGCACCGCCGGTCAGCGGCGGGAGAAGGCCTTCGCGGACGAAGCCGGCGCCCGGAAGGAATACGAGAAGAAGGTCGCTGAGAAGCTGCGAGAGGGTTACCGCGAGGTGACGGAGGGCGGCGCCGCCGAGGCCGCGCCCGCCCCGCCGCCCGCGCCGAAGAAGGCGGAGCTCCCCCGCCGCGTGCCCGCGGCCACGCCCACGCCCGAGTCACTGAAGGCCGCCGCCGAGGCCCTGGCCGCGCTCCGCGCCCGACTGGGGTGGCGGAGCTGGGAGGTGACGTCGCGGGCCCGGCGTGCGAAGCGCGCGCTGCGGGCCCTGGGCGGCGTGGACCCCGCGGCCCACGCGGAGCTGGCGGGCACCTTCACCGCGCTGATGGAGCGCGTCGTCGCTCCCAAGGGGGACGGCCGGCTCCCGCTGCGGCACGCGCTGGCGTTGCTGGGCGAACTGGACGTGGCGGCCTTCACCCGCGCGGCCGAGGTGTGGCTCGCCGCGCCGGACGCCGTCCCCGCCGCGACGGCCGTGGCCCGGCAGGCGTCGGCGCTGGGGCAGCCCGAGCTGGCGCTGCGCATGGGCATGCTGCTGGCGGAGCGCCCCGGTCGAACGGGCGCGCCCTCCGAGGAGGGGTGGAGCAAGCGGTGGACGCGCCTGCGGCCACACGTGGAGGAGCAGCTGGCCTCCAGCGGCGGTTCGCTGGCGACCTGGGCCCAGTCCGTCGAGGCCTCGAAGGACGCGCACCTGGCCGGCCGGTTGGCCAGTCTGGGGGCGTGAGGCGCCGACGTCGCGGGGTGCAAGGAGCGCGTGGAAATGTCCCACGCGCTCCTCGCGGCGCGGTGGGCTAGCCCGGGCCGCCGCTGCTGGACGCGGACGACTTCTTGGCGGCGCCCTTGCCCGAGGACGGGACGCTGTCGGGCTGCCGGTCCATCTCCGCCATCGGGTAGTCGCGCGCGGCATCCAGGTAGGATTGGGGCTTGATGCGCCGGCGCATGCGCCACGTCAGGTTGTCGGGCTGCACGAGCACGGGCTCACCGTTGGCGCGCTGCTCCACCAGGTGTCCGTCGCAGAAGCGCCACAGCTTGCGGCCGTCCACCTCCTGGCGCGCGTAGAACAGGTCCGTCTGCCCCACCTGGGGCTTGGGCGGGCACCAGGTGCGGCGGGCGGTCTCCTCCCGCTCGGGCATCTCCGCGCGCCACCGCCGACGGGCGTCCTTCAGCGCCACTGCCGCCAGCACCTTGGGGCCCTCTTCCAACCGGGCTTCCACCTCCGGCAGCAGCTCGTTGCCGCGCCGGACAATCTCCGGGAAGGCCCCGATGTCGCGGAAGCTGCACTCCTTCAACCGGTTCAGCGTGTAGCGGTGCACCTCCATGAGGGGCGGAAGTGACGCGGTGGCCTCCCGCATCATCGCCAGTTGCCGCGCGTGGTCCGGCGCGTCCAGCTTGGAGACCTGCTCCGTCTCCCGGAGGAAGCGCGCCATCGCGCCGTTCACCGTCGTCAGCTCGTCCGCCAGCCACCGCGGCTCCGAGGACGCACAGGGGTCCGCCTTCGCCTTCTTGTAGTCCCGGTAGTCCGCTCGGGACATGCCGAGCGAAAAATGCTCCACCGGAGGAGCGGGCTTGGTCGCGCACGCGCTCAACGCCGTGCCCAGGCCCGCAAGCACGAGCTTCCGAATGTTTGCCGTCATCCCCCCATTCTGGCATGTCATTTGTGTTCAAACAAACGTGCGGAAGCGGACGCTTCGGGGCAGGCCCGGATTCCGAGGCGGACGGGCCTCCCCTGTACGGCGTCACGGAGGTTGCCTACAAGGCTGCCCAGGAGCCGAGCACCTGTTCCCAGAAGTGCGAGCCGGTACATGAAGCCCGCGGTCCTCATCATCATCGGGGTGCTCACGGCGTTGGGTGGGGCCCTCTACCTGTCCTCGCGGCGCGCCGCGGAGCGCGGCACGGGGGAGGCGCGTCCGGCGGCGCGGGCGCCCGTGCCCGCCCGCGCGGTGCGGACGGAAATCACGTTCCTCTACAGCACGGAGAAGCGGGCGTGGGTGGAGGAGGCGGCGGCGGACTTCCAGAAGGCGCACCCGCTCATCCGGGTGAATCTGGTGGGCCGGGGCTCGCTGGAGGCCGCGCGGGCCATCCTCGAAGGCCGTGAGCGGCCCACCGTGTGGAGCCCCGCCGACAGCGCGGTGCTGCGGATGCTGGAGTCGGACTGGGCCACGGACGCCACGCGCGCGCCGCTGTTCGCCTCGGAGGGCGCCGCGGCGCCGCGGCCGTTGGTGAAGACGCCGCTCGTCTTCGTGGCGTGGGAGGACCGGGCGGAGGTGCTCCAGCGCGCCAGCGGCGGGGGCGCGGTGTCCTGGAAGGTCATCCACGACGCGGTGGCCAGCGACCAGGGCTGGCCCGCGGTGGGCGGCCAGCCGGAGTGGGGCTTCGTGAAGCTGGGCCACACGGACCCCACGCGCTCCAACTCCGGGCTCCAGGCGCTGCTGCTGGCGTCGCTGGAGTTCTACGGCAAGCAGCGCGGGTTGACGGTGGCCGACCTGCTGGAGCCGCGGTTCCAGACGTGGCTGAGCCAGCTGGAGCGGGGCGCGGGCCGCTTCGAGCGGTCCACGGGCGGGCTGATGGCGGACATGGTCCGCTTCGGCCCGTCTCGTTACGACATCGCCGTGGTGTACGAGAGTCTGGCCATCTCCCAGCTCTCCCAGCCCCCGGGGAAGTGGGGGGCGCTGAAGGTCCTGTACCCGACGCTCACGTCCTGGAGCGACCATCCGGCGGCGGTGCTGGAAGGGGACTGGGTGCTGCCCCGCCAGCGTGAGGCCGCGCTGGCGTGGCTGCGCCATCTGCACAGCCGGCCGGTGCAGCAGCGCGCGCTGGCCTTCGGCTTCCGCCCCGCGGACCCCTCCGTGCCGCTGACGTCGCCCGGTGAGGACAGCCCCTTCCACCCGCTGGCCGCGCGCGGCCTCCAGGTGGACGTGCCGGATGGCGCGGAGGTCCCCGAGGGCGCGGTGGTCCGCAACCTCCTCACGCTGTGGTCGCGGCGGGTGGGCAACGCGCGCTCGCCGTAGCCCGCCGCTGCGTCCGGTGCTCCGCCGTCAGCCGTCGCGCGCCGCCAGGTCGATGAAGCCGCGAATCCAGATGAGATTCACGGCGTCGCAGACGTCACGCGGCGTCGGAGTCGTCGTCTCCAGCGCGGCCGTGTAGGGCACGCCCTGGCGCGCGTACCAGTCGGTGACGCTGCCGTCGTGGTACTCGATGAGGCCGTCCGCGTCGGTGAAGCTGTGGTCGTCCACCTTCTGGCTGCGCACCACCGCGACGTGCTTCGCGCTGGCCTCCACCAGCGGGCGGTAGGCGGCCTTGTCTCCGAAGGTGTACGCGTACGTCGACGCCCCGCCCAGGTAGTCGTCCTGGTGGATGTCGAGCGCGGCGGCCGGAGCGGCGTAGCGCGCCAGCTCGCTGCGTATCGCGCGCGTCTCCTTGGGGCCTCCGTCATAGAGCGCCCAGCGGAGGATGGGCCGCGCGACGTTCAGCTCGCCCACCCACTCCCCGGGGGCGACCTCGTAGCGGAGGAAGTCGTTGTTGGGCTTCTCTCCGCTGCGGTTGTAGCGCGTGCCCGCCTCGAAGCCGGACGGGTTGATGCAGGGGTAGACGCGCAGCCCCACGCCGCGCTCCACCGCGTACGCCGCCACCGCCGGGAAGTGCTCGGCCAGCGTGAGCGGGCCGGCGGGCTCCTCCCCGTGGAAGCCGGCGGTGATGACCAGCCAACGCTCTCCCGGGACGAAGAGCCGGAGGAGGGGGTAGTCCTGGTCCCCCTCCGTCACGCGGCCGTATTCGGAGACGTCCGCGACGTGGGCGTGGGCGCGGATCCGCTTTGCGTAGTCGGTGTAATTCACGCACCTAAGCTAGCCGCCC
>NZ_JABXEP010000148.1:0-19973 GCF_013372605.1 Myxococcus sp. AM009 | reverse complement strand
CCCCAAGCACCTGCCCCAGCCCTTCATGCCCTGCCCCTTCACGTTCAACTTCGTCAAAAGCGCGTCTCCAACTCCAGGTGGAAGAGGTGGCGCGGCGGGTCGGGCGGCACACGCGCCACGCGCGCGTCCTTCAAGTCGAGCACCCACGCGTACCGGCCCCGGGCGGACACGGCGCTCGACACCCTCCACGCGACGTCCAGCGCGGTCCGCAGCTCCTGCTGGAGCCGGCTGCGCTCGGAGAGGTCCTGGTCCTTCCACACCAACCGCCCATGCAACTTCAGCGACGCGAGCGGCTGGGCACGGACATCCAGCACGGCCTGCGCGTCGTAACGGAGTCCCTTCGTCTCGGGCGCCTGTACGCGCGCATGTCCGTACTGGAGCGAAACCGTCAGCCCCTTCGCGACGTCGGAGCGCACCCGGGCGGTGACGCCGTACCGCGCGCTGGCGCACAGGTCCGCCACCTCTTGCTCGGAGAGCGAGCCATCCGCGCACGCCCCCATTCCGCCCACGCCATTGTCGCGCAGCTCCACCTGCAGCGAGGGCCGCAGCCAGGGCCGCACCTGAAGATCCCCGCGCACCGAGGCGCGCGCGTGCAACGTGCCCGCGCTCCCAGCCGCCGCGCCATCCGCGGGCAGCGTCCAGGCGTCCACCTGCCCCCGCAGCCGCCACGCGCCTTCGTCACGGTGGAGGTAGCGCAGCCGGGCGCCCAGCTCATTGCGGACGCGCAGGCCTTCCAGCGCATCCGGGCCTGACGGCGCGCCGCTGTAGGGGTTGGCGAAGCCGCGCCCGTAGTAGCGCAGCGACAGCTCCAGCTCGCGCGACGCCCCTGACAGCACGGTGCGCTGCACCGCACCGAAATCCCCGCCACCCCCCGGCGCGGCATCGAAGCTGCGAGTGCCTTCGAAGAAGACGTCCAGCGCGCCACGCCCCCACGCGGCGTCGAGCCCGAAGGCGCCAAAGGCACCGCCCGCCGGATAGCGGGCGGTGGGCTGGAAGTCGAGCTGCGCCCCTTCCTGCCCCCACGCGGGCCGAGCCATCCAACCGGTGAGCCCGACATGGCTCCGCGACGACAGCGCCAGCGTCGCGTTGCCACCGCCCGCCAGCTCCTGGAACATCCCCGGCAGCGTCCGCGCCGTGAGCTTCTCCCACCGGCCCTCCGCCACCCGCACCCAGACGTCAGGGGCCTTGCACACGCCACGGACAGACGACGGACACAGCGCGCGGTCCAACACCGCATGCCGCGCCAGCGCACGGGACTGATACGAGCCGAAGCCGGTGAGCGACAGCGCGGCCCCCGTCCCCAGCGGGCCTCGCACCGTGCCCGCGATGCCCCGGAAGCCCTCGTCCCAGCGGAAGTCCGGGGTGACGTCCGACAGGCGTTGCTCGGGCTCGCAACCCGCCCCGCCCACCAGACACGCGCGCTCCAAGCCCGCCGGAGGACGCAGGTTGTCGTCAGGCAGGAAGCCGTCAGGCGACGGCAGCGCCGTGGTGTCCAGCGTGAGCCGCTGTCCGAAGCCCAGCCGGTACGTCCCGGCCAGCAGCGACGCGCGCGCTCCCGTCCACTGCACGTACAGCTTGGGCAGCATGACGGAAGTCCCGGGCGCCTCCACCACGAAGGCACGCCGCCGCGCCTCCCGCCGCGGAGGCTCCAACGTCCGCCGGGCCAGCGACGTCAGCAGCCCCACCCGAAGCCCCGCGAGCCCTCCCGCGCGGACCTGCAACGCCAGCGGTGGCGGCAGTCCATCCGACGCCGCGAAGGCCATCATCAACCGCGCGTCGCCCGACAGCCGCCCCGGCGTCCGCACGTCCAGGAAAGGCGCGAGCCGCCGCGACGCAGCCTCCGTCAACGCGCCACCCGCGGCGCTGCCTCCTCCCCGAGAGCGCAGCAGCACATCCACGTCCGAGTACGTCAGCCCCGGCAAGCCGTAGAGCGAGGCACGCGACGCCAGCCCCAGGTCCACGCCCGTCCGCCGCAGGGCCAGCAGCGCGGAGAGCGTCTCGGCGGAGATGGCGCCCTCTTCCACGAGCGCGAGCAGGTCCTGCGCGCCCACGGACTCGGGCTCCACTTCATACGGCGCGGCATGCACGGGCAGCGCGCCCGCCAGCCACCACCCCAAACACCATCCCACCCAGAGCACCCGACGCACGCGCCGCGCCTTGTGCACATCCGGGACCACGATTCCATACAGCAGCGCCCTGCGCGCGGGCCGTCCGGCACGCGGACGCGCCGTCCAAAGGCGGGACGCGCGCGTCAGGCCCGGCCCATGCGCGGGTCGACCTCCAGCAGGTCCGACGCCAGGAAGTACGCGGCCTCCGCGCGGCTCTGGGCGGCGACGTAACGAAGGCGTGACTCCTCGCTGCCATCCAAGGCCTCGCGCGCCTCGCGCACGTCGCTCTCGGTGGTGAGCAGGAGGACTGCCAGATGCGGGTGTTCCAGCTCCATGGGGAACTCCAGATTAAACTGCTTTACATGCGGATTGGGAGCACCCCGCGGTCCGCCCGCCGCCTGTGCATCCCCGAGGCCAGCGCTTTCCGCCCTGTCACCGCCTCCAGGTATGCTGGCTCCCGGTTCCCATGGGCCACGTCCACATCGTCCGAGACTTCCCCTCCCCCCAGGAGGGCTTCGCGCGCACCGTGCGCGTCTATACCCCCCACGCATACGATGCGATGCCAGGCCATCGGTTCCCCGTGCTGTACATGCACGACGGGCAGAACGTGTTCGCCCACCCCGAATCCGCCCTCTTCGAGACCTGGTGCGCCAACGTCGCGTTGGAGCACGGCGTGGGCGAGGGAAGCCTGGAGCCGTGGCTCATCGTCGCCGTGGATTCGGGCGAGGGGCGCGTGCACGACTATTCGCCGTGGAATGAACCGCGCAGCCCGATTCACGCGCGCGGCGAGGCCTACTCCCGCTTCCTGGTGGAGCACCTCAAGCCGCTGGTGGACCGCACCTACCGCACCCGGCCGGAGCCGCGGTGGACGGGCGCCATGGGCTCGTCGCTGGGCGGCCTGATTTCGCTCTACCTCGGGTGCCGCCATCCGGAGGTGTTCGGCCGGATTGGCGCCCTGTCTCCCACCGTGACGTGGGGCGCCAACCAGCTCTTCGGCGCATGGACGGCGCACAGCCGCCGCTGGACGCGCATCTACCTGGACGCGGGCGCCCACGAGTACACGGACGCCAGCGGCGTGCCCGTCTACTACGGCGAATCCACGCGCGCCTTCTACGAGCACCTCAAGCACCTGGGCTACGCGGACCACGAGCTGGCGCTGGTGTTGGATCCACACGGCGGGCACCACGAGCGGGACTGGCAGCGGCGGCTGCCCTCCGCCATGCGCTGGCTGCTGGGGTGAGGCGCCGCACATGAAGCACCGCGGGGCGGTTCCCCTGGAGCAGCGGCTCGTCTACGTCCAGGTGGTGGAGGGCCTGCTCGAGCACGGGCTGCGCGGCGGCGTGTCGCCCCGCCTCAAGCACCGGCTGCGGCAGGCCGGCATCGACCTGGACCGGCCGCTGCTGCCGGGCTACCCGGTGCTCCTGTGGGAGAAGTGCCTGGACGTCATCGTCGAAGAGACGTTTCCGGGCCTGCCCCGGGAGGACGCCTTCCGCCAGCTCGCCGAGCGCCACGTGCAGGGCTACGGGCGCACCGTCGTGGGCCGCGCGGTGTATGGCGTCATGCGGCTCCTGGGCCCCCGCCGACTGGTGCAGCGCCTGCCGCAGACGCTGCGCGCCACCGACAACTACACGGAGGTGGAGCTCACGGAGCAGGGCCCCACCACCTACGCCATGCGGATGAACTCGCGGCTGAACGCGCCCGGCTACGCGGAGGCGCTCTTCGAAGCCCTGCTGCGCGTGGGCGGCGCCGAGTCCCCCCGCGTGACGCGCCTGCGCGAGGACGAGGACAGCACCACCTACCAGCTCACCTGGACGGAGCGCTGAGCGCGCGCGTCAGGCCTTGTCCTGGATGAAGCGCACCGTGTCCCGCAGGGCGTCCATGTCCGTGTGGCGAGTGAGGTACATCTCCTCGCCCAGGAGGCTGTGGTAGATGCTCGGCAGCTCGCGGTGGAGGATGAGCGAGCTGCCCAGCTTCGCCTCCACGTCCGCGTGCGGGTGCCGGTAGCGGCGGGACTTGCGGCGCGCGCTGTGACAGACGTGGTAGCGCGGCGTGAAGCGAAAGTCCGCCACCGGGTCGCCCGTCACCACCCGCGCCCAGAGCCGGTACACGTCGATGTCACACGTGTAGTTCATCATGTCCACCATGAAGCCGCCGGGCGGCCGCAGGTTGGCCTCCAGCACCATGAAGCGGCCATCCTGCAGCCGGAAGAACTCCAGGTGGAACCAGCGCTCGCGCAGCCCGAAGGCGGCCACCACCTGCCGGCCCAGCACGTCCAGCGCGGGGGGAATCTCCTTGTGGCTCCAGAAGGAGATGTCGCGCTGCTCCATCACCGTCTCCATGCCGCCGTCGCTGTACTCGTGACTGAGGCTGAAGACGATGACGCCGTGCCGGTCCACGATGCCGTCGTAGGTGACGATGGTGCCGCGCACGAAGGGCTGCGCCACGTAGGTGGTGGGCAGCGGATGGGACAGGGCCGCGTCCACCTCCGCGTCGCTGGCCACCTTGAAGGTGTTGGCGGCGCCCACGCCCACGTCCGGCTTGAGCACCAGCGGGTAGCCCACGCGCGCGGCGAACGCCTTCACCTGCGCGGCGTCCCGGACGCGGATGAGGTCCGGGTGCGGCACGCCCGCTTCGTGGAACACCTCCGCCATGCCGGACTTGGAGCGCAGCCGGTGGATGTCCGCGGGCTGCAGGCCCGGCACGTTGAAGTCCCCCCGCAGGCGCGCCTCCACCTCCAGCCAGGACTCGTTGAGCGAGTCGATGCGGTGGATGCGGCCGTGCCGCCACGTGAGGTAGCCCGCCGCGCGGGTGAGCGCCTCCTCGTCCATGAGGCTGGGGACGAAGAAGTACTCGCGCAGGGACTCCTTCAGCTCGGGGCGGAGCGACTCGTAGGACGCGTCACCGATGCCCAGGACCGTGACGCCCCGCTCCCGCAGCGCGGAGATGAAGTGGAAGTAATGCGGAGGGAAGTGGGGGGAGATGAAGACGAAGTTCATGGCTCCTCGGGGCACGGGCGACCATAACGCGCCGCGCGCCCGCGCCCAGTTCCTGGCTGAACGCGCAGAGGCGGGGAGTCACTCCTTCCCGCCCCGGCTGCGCCTGGAATCAGGGCCTCCCCGCTCCCCGCCCGTCACCTGGCGGAACGACTAGGCGTTCGGCCGGACCATCGACACTTCGAAGTGCCGCTGGACGACGTTGCCCGTGGTGGGGCCCTCCCGGTAGAGGTTGCCGGTGTCCTGGTCCACGTAGAAGCGGTTGTTCGGGTTGGAGTCCGCGCCGCGCTGCTCGTGGTTCGTCGCCGGGTCGTGGAACGTGTAGTACGTGCGGCCCTGCTCGTCCGTGCCGCGGCCCGTAATCACCACGAAGTGGTCGGTGATGCCGTCCACGTTGTCCGAGTTCCGGCCAGAGCGGTGGTCCACGCCCACGACGACGGGCTTGCCCGCGTCGAGCTGGCCATCGATGTACTCACGGCCCCGGCGCGCCGCCGCGGCGTCCACCGTGACGCCGCCGTTCGGGTCATCGCCCGTGGCCACCTGGATGCGGTTGTCCGGCCCCGTGACGGTGGCCCCGGCGCCCGCGGCCATCACCACCGCGGCGCGGAAGCAGGCCTTGTCACCGGCGCGCTCCACCCTCGCCGCGTTGTACTGGCTGACCCACGGCGTGGCCGTCTGCACCGCCGGGCGGTCCGCCGCGGGCGCGATTTCGGCCGTGTCGTTCAGGTCGGTGGGCGTCGCGCCCTCGGTGGTGTTGGAGGCCTGGAGGTGCTCCGGGCGCGGGCGCGGGATGGGGACCTCGGCGGGCAGCTCGGTGGCGCCGGCCGTGAGGTTCTCCGGGCGCGGGCGCGGGCGCGGAATGGGTACGTTCTCGACAGCGCCAGCGCCACCGCCGTCGCGGTAGCCGCGCGCGTCCAGGGCCCGGACCAGCGCCGTCTCACGCCGCGTCTGGTCGGCGCGCAGGCGCTGCTCGTCGTGGTTGAAGCCGGAGGCGCTGATCTGCCCGTTGTCCGTGCGGAACGCATTCACGCGCGCGTCGACCAGCGCCTCGGGCGTCACGCCCCGCGGGTCCTGCGCCAGCCTGGGCAGCTCGCGGTTGAGGAAGTTCTGCGCCGCGCGAGGCGACTGCGTGTGCAAATCGTAGAAGGTGGAGGCCAGCAGCGCGTTGTTCGGGTCCAGGCCCGCGCGCTCGGCGGCGCGCTGGTACTGCGGCGTGACGCGGCCCAGCTCACGGTTCCAGATTTCGTCCGCGTGCGACGGCGAGTTCGCGCCGCCCCCCTGATAGGAGAACGAGCCGCGGTTGTGCTTGGCGTTGCCCGGGTCGGTGTGGCCCCCGTAGCTCGCCGTGAAGCCACCGTTCGGCGTGCGGTTGCCTTCCGAGGTGCCAACGACAATGGCGGACTCGGAGTTGGACCCGCCCTGGCGGAAGGCCGTCAGGTCGATGTTGCGATAGCCATTCTGGGTACCAGACACCCCCGCCGTGCCCGCCGGCGTGACGCCCTGCGCCACGGTGCCCTGCGCGGAGCCAGGCTCAAAGCTGTCACCGTTCTGTGACGTCCCCGTCGGGAGGTTGGCCGGGCGCGGCATCGGGCGAGGCGCGTTGGCCTCGAAGCCGTCGTTGGCGCCCGGGATGACGAGCGTCCTGCCCGCCTGGATGCGGTCCGGGTTCTGGATGTTGTTGGCTCGCGCCAGCGCATCCACGCTGGTGTTGTTGCGCCGGGCAATGGCGCTGAGCGTATCTCCCTGACGGATTCGATAGGAGTTGCTACCAGTCATCGACGGCTCCATGGGGGGCGAAGTAAGTCAGACGCCTCCATGATTTTCCGGATCAATGTCCGAAAGTTGCGCAAGCCGCGAAACAACAGCCTCAGCGTTCAAGTCCAGTATTTCTGAACAAACCCTGACGCAACGCACCAGCCGAGGGGTTATGACTGACACCCCGCGGCGGCATCCTGAGTTGCTCAATAATTGAACTGGAGCTGAACGCGCGTCACGTGTCCCTGCTGCTGGAGATACGGGAAGCGGGACGAGGTGCGGTCGGAGATGAGGTAGGTGCCCGTCAGCTCCAGGGCCTTGTTGATTTGCCACTCGGCGCCCAGCTCCAGCTCCCGCACGTCATAGAGCGGCGCGTTCGTCTCGAACTTCTTGCCGCCGTCATAGAGGGTGCCCCGGATGTAGGGGATGAGGGACACGCCCAGCACGCCGTCCAGCTTGTACATGAGCTGCGCATAGCCGCCCCGGAGCTGGCGGCTGTCGATGAGCAGGCCATCGACGGGCCCCTCGCCCACCGAGGGGCCGCGGCCCAGGTTGAACTCGGCCTGGAAGCCCAGCGGCTGCGGGTAGATGACCAGGCTGACGATGCCGCGCGCGTCCACCATGTCGGAGCCCCGGGCGAGCGCGTAGGGCACGCCGTCACGCGGCGAGGCATTGAGGTCGAAGCGGCCGTAGTAGCCACCCACGCCCGCCTCCACGTACTGCGCGCCGAACAGGAAGGGCCAGGTGACGCGGACGACCCCGTGCGGCGTGTCATTGCGCTCTGCGCGGTTGGCCGTCTGGCCGTTGAAGACGCCGAAGCCGACCACGCCGTAGTCGCCCGAGCCCTTCAGGTTGTTGTCGACGAGGAACTTGAAGCGCCTCCGGATTTCGGTGGGCGCCCAGTAGAAGAAGACGCCCAGGTCGCGCTCGTCCTTGAGCGCGCTGTTGATGCCGTCATTGCGGTCCAGCGCGAGGCGGTTCTGGCTGGACTGGAGGTTCTCGAAGCCGAAGGGCACCTTGGACTGGCCCACGCGCAGCCGGAACTCCTTCTTCGCGTCCAGGAAGATGTCCGCGTACCAGTCCCGCATGAGGGTGACGTTGTACTGGTCTCCGATGACCGACGCGAAGTCCGGCTGGAGGTAGATGGACACGCGGTCGTGGACGTCACCGAACAGCACCAGGCGCGCGCGCCGGATGCCAAAGCCGGTGTTCTTGCCGAGGAACCGGTCGCCCTGGTCGTTCACCAGGGCGTCATTCACCCGGAAGCTGGGCAGCCGGTTGTAGCGGACCTGCGTGTAGCCCCGGATGCGGATGCGCTCGTACCAGGCCTGCGCCTTCTTCTCAGCCTCGGGCTTCGCCTCCGGCTCGGGCAGCGCGGCCTCGGGGACCGGCGTCGGCGTGGAAGCGGGGGGCGGCTCGGTGGCGGACGGGGCCGCGGCTTCGTCCTGCCGCGCGTGGGCAAGGGGCGCCAGGAGCAGCATGGAGCCGGACAACAAGACCTGAAGAGCAGCGCGGAACGAAGCAGTGGGGGTCATGACGGCACGGAACTGCCAGCAGTGCGCGAAAGCGCGCCAGGGCTCGAGTTTGCGCTCCCGTTACAGGACGGAATGCACCGCCGCAACGCGCGGGCCCGGGTTGTTGCCTCACCGTCACGGGCCGCTTCGCGGTGTCACAGAACGGCCCGGCGCATGTCACCCATTCGTGACATGCGCCGGTGTCACCGCCGCGCTCGCGTCAGCGCTTCCAGCTGCCGTCCATCAGGCGCTGGATGCGCAGCTCCAGCGGCGGGTGGCTGGAGAAGAGCGCCATCATCCCGCCGCCCCGGATGCCGAACGCCTGCATGTTGGACGGCAGCATGGCCGGCTCGCCCTGCTGCATGCGCAGCCGGTTCAGCGCCCGCGCCATGGCGCCAGGGTCCACCAGCTGCGCGCCGCCGTCATCCGCGCGGAACTCACGCCGGCGGCTGTACCAGGCGACAATCATGCTGGCGCCGATACCGAACACGATTTGGAGCACGATGCTGGTGAGGAAGTAGGCCGGCCCCGAGCCGCCGCTCTCCTCGCCATCCTCGGAGCGGCTGAGGAAGCGGTCCACGAAGAAGCCCACCACGCGGCTGAGGAAGATGACGAAGGTGTTGAGCACGCCCTGCAGCAGCGTGAGCGTCACCATGTCACCGTTGGCCACGTGGGCCACCTCGTGGCCGAGCACGGCCTCCACCTCGTCCCGCTTCATGCCATGGAGCAGGCCGGTGGACACCGCGACCAGGGCGCTGTTGCGCTTGGCGCCCGTGGCGAAGGCGTTCATGTCCGGGCTGTCGTAGATGGCCACCTCGGGCATGCCGATGCCCGCGTCGCGGGCCAGCCGGTGCACCGTCTCCACCAGCCAGCGCTCATCCTCCGATCGCGGCGACGTGATGACCTTCGCCCCCGTGCTCCACTTCGCCATCCACTTGGAGATGAGCAGCGAGAAGATGGCGCCGCCGAAGCCCATCACCGCCGCCATGATGAGCAGGCCCGGCAGGTTCAGCCCTACCCCGCGGCGGGCGAGCAGGTTCTCCACCCCGATGAGCTGCCCGACGATCGCCAGCATCGCGACCACCGCGAGGTTGGTCAGTACGAACAGTGTGATGCGCTTGGCGAAGCTTCCCTTCATGACGCTCTCTCTCCCTAGAAAAAACCTTGGGGACAACATTCAGCAGCGCGGGACGAATGCAAGCTTCGTCGGCCACTTATTGTCCCGACCGCACTAGAACAGCCTGCCGGCGGGGCACTTCCCAAGGTTGTTCCTTCAGGAATCTGAGATTTTCTCTATGAAACGGCCTTCACCGGCGTTTCCCCGGAGCCTGATCGGCCGCCGAGTTGGAGACCTGGGGTTCGCCCGTGGGGCTCCACACCAAGGGTGCGACCTGGACACCCAACGTGGGACTCCATCACACCCCGTGTCGACCAATGGCAAACCAGACGTCCAAGGCGGAAGATTTTCACGACAATGAATGCCACGAGTCCCGTCTGCCTGCGGTCACCTTGGCGCAACTTTTCCGTCGCGCCATGAAATGCAGCTCAACCCTGAGCGCGCGCATGGATTGACACGCGGATTTGACGGAATCCCAGGCAACTTTCTTTGAGCGGTTTGGAAAATGGGTCCAACTCCATTCTTCTTCTCAGGGAAGAGCCCCCCATGGTAGCCATTGCCCGCACCTCCGCTGCTGCGTCCAGCAGCGCGTCCCGTTCTGCCTCGCCCACGCTGCGCAGTGGCGCGCGCGGCGCGGCCGTGACGCAGCTCCAGAACAAGCTCAAGGCGGCGGGCTTCAATCCGGGCGCCGCGGACGGCGTGTTCGGACCCAAGACACAGGCGGCGGTGCAGGCCTTCCAGCGGGCGCGCGGGCTCCAGGTGGACGGCGTCGTCGGTCCCAAGACGTGGAGCGCGCTCAACTCGGCGGGCGGAGCGGGCGGCTCGGGTCCCACGCTGCGCAATGGCGCGCGGGGCGAGCCGGTGCGTGCGCTCCAGCAGCGGCTCAACGTGCTGGGCTTCAAGTCAGGCACGGCGGACGGCGTGTTCGGTCCGAAGACACAGGCGGCGGTGAAGGCCTTCCAGCAGTCCCGCGGGCTGGTGGCGGACGGCATCGTCGGGCCCAAGACGTGGGACAAGCTGGGCATCAACGTGCAGGGCCCCGTCACCAACCCGGGCGGTGGCGGTGGCCGGGTCGTCACGGGCTATGTGAACGGGCAGCCGCGGCAGATTTCGCTCTCGGCCGTCCCCAACGGCAAGGAGATGCGCTCGGACGCGGCGGCGGCGTTCAACCGCATGCACGCGGCGGCGCGGGCGCAGGGCATCACCCTGAAGGTGAACAGCGGCTTCCGCAGCATGGCGGAGCAGGAGGCGCTGTACCGCGCGTACAAGAACGGCACGGGCAACCTGGCCGCGCCGCCGGGCTACTCCAACCACCAGGGCGGCATCGCGGTGGACATCAACACGGGCGGCACGGGCACCTCGACGTACCGGTGGCTGGCCAACAACGCGAAGAACTACGGCTTCGTGCGCACCGTCCCGTCCGAGCCCTGGCACTGGGAGTACCGGCCCTGACACAGGAGAGAGACATGAAGAAGCTGCTCATGGCGGTCGCGGTGCTGGCGGTTCCCGCAGGGATTGTCGTCGGCGGCCTGGGCTACACGCCCGTCGCCGAGGCCGAGTCATTCAATCTGGCCTGTACGTACACGTATTACAACGACGAGGCGCTCACGGAGTACGTGATGACGCTGCACTGCTCCTGCGCGAACCCGGATTGCTACAACACCGAGGACGTGACGCCGTTCTACACGGTGGACTGCCTGGACATCTGCTGAGGGACCGTGGCGCCACCGCACCTCACGGTACGGTGGCTCCAGGCATGCAGCGGCTCAGCTCTTCGTAATCGGGCGGTAGCGGATGCGGTGCGGCGCCAGGGCCTCGGGGCCCAGGCGCTTCTTCTTGTCCGCCTCGTAGTCCTCGAAGTTGCCCTCGAAGAAGAACGCCTTGCTGTCGCCCTCGAACGCGAGGATGTGCGTGGCGATGCGGTCCAGGAACCAGCGGTCGTGGCTGATGACCACCGCGCAGCCCGCGAAGCTCAGCAGCGCGTCCTCCAGGCTGCGCAGCGTCTCCACGTCCAGGTCGTTGGTGGGCTCGTCGAGCAGCAGCAGGTTGCCGCCGCTCTTGAGCATCTTCGCCAGGTGCGCGCGGTTGCGCTCACCGCCGGACAGGTCCTTCACCCGCTTCTGCTGGTCCTGGCCCTTGAAGGCGAAGCCCGCCAGGTACGCGCGGCTGGGCACCTGCCCCGCCTTGCCCAGGTCCAGGTGGTCCAGCCCGCCGCTCACCTCCTGGAACACGGAGTTCTCGCCGTCCAGCGCGTCGCGGCTCTGGTCCACGTAGGCCAGCTTCACCGTCTCGCCGATGCGCAGCTCGCCCGCGTCCGGTGACTCCACGCCCGTCATCATCCGGAACAGCGTCGTCTTGCCCGCGCCGTTGGGACCGATGACGCCCACGATGCCACCCGGCGGCAGCTTGAAGCTCAGGTCGTCAATGAGCAGCCGGTCGCCGTAGGCCTTGCGCAGCCCCTTGGCTTCGATGACGAGCCCGCCCAGCGGCGGCCCGGGCGGAATGATGACCTCGCCCGTCGCGTCGCGCTTGTCCTGCGACTGGTTGAGCAGCTCCTCGTAGGCCGCGATACGCGCCTTGCTCTTGGCCTGACGGGCCTTCGGGGAGGCGCGCACCCACTCCAGCTCGCGCTTGAGCGTCTTCTGGCGGTGGCTCTCCGACTTCTCCTCCAGTTCCAGGCGCTTCTGCTTCTGCTCCAGCCAGCTGGAGTAGTTGCCCTTCCAGGGCACACCCTCGCCGCGGTCGAGCTCCAGAATCCATTCGGCCGCGTTGTCCAGGAAGTACCGGTCGTGGGTGATGCAGACGATGGTGCCCTTGTACTCCTTGAGCGCCTGCTCCAGCCACGCGACGCTCTCCGCGTCCAGGTGGTTGGTGGGCTCGTCCAGGAGGAGCAGGTCCGGCTTCTCCAGCAGGATGCGGCACAGCGCCACGCGGCGCTTCTCACCACCGGACAGCTTCGTCACGTCCGCGTCGCCCGGAGGCAGGCGCAGCGCGTCCATGGCCATCTCGATGGTGCGGTCCAGCTCCCAGCCGTTCACCGCGTCGATGGCGTCCTGCAGCCGGCCCTGCTCGGCCAGCAGCTTCTCCATCTCCGCGTCGCTCATGGGCTCGGCGAACTTCGCGCTGACCTCGTTGAAGCGGTCCAGTGTGCCGCGAATCTCCTTCAGGCCCAGCTCCACGTTGCCCTTCACGTCGAGCGAGGTGTCGAGCTGCGGCTCCTGCGCCAGGTAGCCGACCTTGGCGCTGGGGTCCGGCTTGGCGACCCCGAAGAACTCCGTGTCCACGCCCGCCATGATGCGCAGCAGCGTCGACTTGCCGGAGCCGTTGGGGCCGATGACGCCAATCTTCGCGCCGGGGAAGAACGAGAGGTAGATGCCCTTGAGGATCTCCTTGCTGTTCTTGACCTTGCGCAGGTCCTGCATCGTGAAGATGAAATTCTGGGCCATCTGGGCCTTCCTGCTTTGAGGCGGAGTGAGGGGCTCTGCGGATACCAGGGTGCAACAGCGCACTCAAGGTGAGAGCGTCCCCCAACCCCATGGGGCTCGAACGACTGGCCCCGGCAGCAGGGGCAGCCCGGAACGAGCCGTCCCCCCTGGGCCCGCCCAGGGGGCGAGCGGCTGGCCCCTCCAGCAGTCGTGGAAAAGCGAACGGTGTCACCGGGCCCCGTTGGACTACTCCGTCGTGGCGGCCTGCTCCGGCGGCTCCATGCCAAGCAACTTCCGCAGCCGGGTGTTGGTGTCGTCCTCGGGTTTGATGCCGGCCTGCTCCATGACGGCATCCATCTTCTTCTGCTGCCGCGCCTTCGTGAGCTCCGCCACCGCCTCGCGGGCGAGCATGTTGGGGCCGAGTTCGCTCACGACGGCGGTGCGAATCGCCGACGCGGCGCTCTTCACCACCTGTACGTTCTGGAGAATCGTTCCCCGCGCCTTGGGGTCCGACGCGCCGGTACCATCCGCGGACCGCACATGGCCGCGGAGCACGAACGCCTGCATCGAGACGAGCTTCCCGCCGCTCGTTCCCACCGCGTCCTCAAGAAAGACATGCGGCGGGACCCAGACGTCGGGAGCGAGCCCCTTGGCCCGCGCGGCGGCGATGCGGTCATCATCCGTCGCGCCGTCCCGCGTCGCATGGCTGGAGACCTTCGTGACGCGCACGATGCGCAGCAACCGACCGCGGACACCCCGACGTCCAGCCATGCGAACGCGCTGATGCGGTTGGCCGCGGCCTGCGCGACGAGCAGTGGCACATCCAGCCCGTGCTCCATGACGAAGGGCACGAAGGCCTCGTAGGGGATGGCCGCTCCCGCCGCGGTCAGGGCCAGGAGCACGGGCTTGAGGTGCCGGGTCTTCACCGCGTCAGCATAGGGTCACTCGAGCGTGGCCAGGAACGGCGCGCTGTTCGCCTCGCACCAGCGGCGGTAGGTCTGGAGCCGGTCCTCGGACGTGACGCGCTTGGAGACCTGGCCATCCGCCGTCAGGTATTCGATGGCTCCGCGCACGGTGATGAGCAGGACCGCGGGCGCGTCGCCCGTCACCCGCCAGCTGTCGACATTTCCGGGCGGCTCGTAGACGTAGCCACCGGGGCCAATCACCTCCCCCGTGTCGAGCAACTCACGACTCCCAGAGAGGTTGAAGCCGTGCACCTCGCCGGTGTGGCGGTGCCGGGGGACGACGGTGCCGGGCTCCAGGCGAAAGAGGTACATCCAGCCGGAGCCTTCCCGGAAGAAGCGCAGCGGATTGAAGGAGAGCCCCGCGGGGCCCATGGAAATCCAGGGCATGCGCTCGGGGTCGACCGGACGCGAGGACACAGCGGACAAGGACGTGTCGTTCATGTCCGTCAGGTTGCGCCTTCACTGGCCCTTCCACCGGTCCAAAATTGACGAATCTCATTGGGCCAAACTAGAGGGGTTCCCGGCATGGACCTTCACGTCGCCCTCCAGGAGCGCAGAGACGTCGCGGGACAAATCTACCGAGGACTGCGCGCTCGGATTCTGGACGGGCGGCTGAGAGACGGCGAGCAGGTTCCGCCATCGCGGGAACTGGCCCAGCGGCTGGGCGTCTCGCGCAACACGGTGGGCGTGGCCTACGAATGGCTGAGCGCCGAAGGCCTGCTCGTGGGCCGAGGACGCGCCGGCAGTTTCGTCCAGAACGCGCCCCGGGAGCGAGGTGCGCGCGAGGCGACGGCGCGCGGTGTGAAGCTGCGTCCGCGCACCGTCTGGAGCGAGCTCCGCGTTCCTCCTTCCGCCGAGCCCCCTGCGCCGTATGACTTTCGCGTCGGCATCCCCGACACCGCGTTGTTCACATTCGAAGCCTGGCATCGGCTTCTCGCTCGACACCTGCGCGTCGCCGCGACGACAGCCGCATACACGGACCCGGCCGGCCACCCCGAGCTGCGTGAGGCCGTGGCCCGCCACGTGGGTGTCTCCCGGCGCGTTCGCGCCGAAGCGTCGGACGTGCTCATCACGCATGGCGCGCAGCAGGCGCTGGACCTGGCGGGACGCGTGCTGTTGGAGCCCGGAGACCGCGTCGCCGTGGAGGAACCCGGCTACCCGCCCGCACTCCTCCTGTTCCAGTCGCTCGGAGCCCGTGTCGTACCGGTGCCGGTCGACGCGGAGGGGATTGACGTGCAGGCGCTGCCGGACGACACGCGCCTCGTCTACGTCACGCCGTCTCACCAGTTCCCGCTGGGCATCGTGATGTCGCCCGCGCGTCGCAGGGCCCTGCTCGACTGGGCGCGGCGGCGCTCGCGCGATTCATCGACACGGGCTCACTGGCCCGGCACCTGCGAAAGACGCGGCGCGAATACGAGCAGCGGCACACGCGGCTGTCGGAGAAGCTCCGCCACCACTTCGGAGACGCCTTCGAGCAACTGCCCTCCGTCGCCGGCCTTCATCTGTGCGTCACCTTCACGCGAGGCGGCGCCCGGCTGGAGCGGGAACTCACGCGGCGAGCCCGTGACGCGGGCGTCGGCATCGAAGCGCTCTCCGGGTACTTCGCCGGGGCACCCACCCGCCATGGCTGGGTGCTGAGCTACGGCGGAGTAACGGTGGACCGCATCGACGAAGGACTCCGGCGCCTGCGCGCGAGGCTCGCCGGTGCCCTCTAAGAAGGCCCCGCGCAGCGCCCTCGTCAGGCCCGAAGCATCACCGCCGTCCGCGCCCGCGACTCACGCCTGAACCGGAACGGAAACCGCCATGTCCTCCCCCCTGACGTTCTTCTTCGCCGTGGTGGGCGACGTCCACGGACACCTGAACCGGATGGTGAGTCACCTCACCGCCTGGGAGGAACGCAGTCGCCGGCCGCTCGACTTCGTGCTCCAGGTAGGCGACTTCGAGCCCCACCGTCATGACGCCGACCTGGACACCATGGCAGCGCCGATGAAATACCGGCACCTGGGCGACTTCGCGGACTATCACCAGCGGCGGCGGCGCTTCCCCTGGCCCCTCTACTTCATCGGAGGGAACCACGAGCCCTACGGCCACCTCGACCTGCACCCCGAGGGTGCCGCACTGGCGCCGCATTGCCACTACCTCGGGCGAACCGGCGCGGTGGAACTGAACGGCCTGCGCGTGGCGGGCCTGTCCGGCATCCACCGCGAGGACACCTTCACCAGGCCCCGCCCACCGTTGGCGTCGATGGGCGACGTCTCCAACAAGGACTTCACCTTCTTCAACGAGCAGGACGTCGAGCGAGTCCTCGCGCTCGGACACGCGGACGTGCTCCTGCTGCATGACTGGCCCGCCGGCATCATCCCGCCCGAGGAGGCCGCTCACTTCGAGGGTCTGCGCCGAAGCGCGAACCCCGAACTCGTCGGCAACGAGTACGCACGGCTGCTGGTGGACGCGCTCCGGCCCCAACTGGTCCTCTGTGGCCACCTGCACCGGCGCTACGCCAACACCGTCCAGCATCCCAACGGTCAGCAGTCACGCGTGCGGTGCCTCGCCAGCCTCGACCAGGGCACAGATGCGTTCGCCGTCTACCGCGTCGGAGGAGGCACCCTCCAGGAAGTCGCCATGCAGGAGTGACCTCTAGAGGACGACGCGGCGCGTGACTGCCTTGCATGCGGGCCCCCTCTTGCCCTGGCAGCGTGCGGAGGCCCCGGGGAGGACTTCACCGAGCAGCCGGACTCGGCCTCCGTCACCGCGGAGACAGCGCGAGCGCTGACAACGCCACTGAGCGCGAGCATCTCCTTCTGCGGCAACACCGCCATGCTCCGGTTCATCTGTGGTGGCAGCGGCAGCGGCGGCACGCCCCCCTACTCATTCCTGTGGTCGAGCCTTACTCTCACCATGGCCAGCTTCACCCAGGCCACAACCGGGCAGGGTCGGGGCATCTGCACCGTGAACACGTTCCCCACGGTTCAACTACAGGTCACCGACAGCCTGGGTGCCACGGCGACATCCACGCTGAGCTTCATCTGCGACCCCAACCCCTGAGGCGCACACCACCGGGGCACACAAGGCAAGCGAAGCGGCATCGAAGGTGTTACAGGATGCGCGCCATGTCCGCCCCCGCTCTCGAACTCCAGGGACTCTCCAAGCGTTACGGAGAGTTCACGGCACTTCACACCGTGGACCTCGCCATCCGTCCCGGGGAAATCTTCGCCTTGCTGGGCCCCAACGGCGCGGGCAAGACGACGATGATTGGCAGCGTCTGCGGCCTGGTGAAGAAGTCCTCCGGCAGCATCCGCGTCTTCGGCAAGGACCTGGACCAGGACCCGGTGGGCCCGCGCTACGACATCGGGCTGGTGCCGCAGGAGATCAACTTCGACCCCTTCTTCACCGTGGCCGAGTCCCTGCGCATCCAGCTGGGCTTCTACGGCCGCCCCGCGGATGAGGCGCGCATCGACGAGGTGCTCACCGCCCTCAACCTGCACGCGAAGAAGGACGCGTACACGCGCGCGCTGTCCGGCGGCATGAAGCGCCGGCTGCTCATCGCCAAGGCGCTGGTGCACAAGCCCCGCCTCGTCTTCCTCGACGAGCCCACCGCCGGCGTGGACGTGGAGCTGCGCCGCGACTTGTGGACCTACGTGCGCAAGCTCGCCTCGGAGGGCACCACCATCGTCCTCACCACGCACTACCTGGAAGAGGCCGAGGAGCTGGCCGACCGCGTGGGCATCATCAACGAGGGCCGCCTCCTCATGGTGGAGGACAAGGCCACCCTGCTGCGCCGCTTCGGCGAGCGCCGCGTCATCATCACCTTCGAGCAGCCGCAGCCGGGCCTGTCCGAGGCCGGCAAGCGCTTCGCCGCCCGCCTCAGCGAGGACGGCCGCACCCTCACCTACGTGGAGCGCGACGGCTGCGCCCCGTCCGGCGAGCTGCTCCGCGCCCTCTACGCCGAAGGGCAGCTCATCTCCGACGTGGAGACGCGCCGCTCTCGCATGGAGGACGTGCTCATCGAAATCCTCCGTGGCCGCCCCCAGCAGGCCGCCTGAGCCCTCATCATGAACGTCCTTGGGATGAAGACCCTTCTGGCGAAGGAGGTCCGGCGCTTCATGCGAGTGCCGGGGCAAACCGTCCTGTCGCCCCTCATCAGCACCACGCTGTATTTCATCGTCTTCGGCGTCTCCATGTCGAGCCGCGTCCAGACGGTGGAGGGCCTGCCGTACCTGCACTTCATCGTGCCGGGGCTCGTGTTCCTCGGCATCGCCAACAACGCCTTCCTCAACAGCTCCTCGTCGCTGTTCATCACCAAGATTCAGGGCACCGTGGTGGACCTGCTGGTGGCCCCGCTGGGCCCCGGTGAGCTGATGGCGGGCTTCATCGGCGGCGCCATGGTGCGCGGGCTCGTGGTGGGCCTGCTCACCTGGGCCGTGGCCACCTTCTTCACCGGCTTCAGCCTGGAGCACGCGGGCGTGGCCGTGTACTTCCTCGTCCTGTCGTCCTACGTCTTCAGCGTGCTGGGCCTGCTCGCTGCGGTGTGGGCGGAGAAGTTCGAGCAGATCAACTTCTTCCCCACCTTCGTCATGCTGCCCCTCACCTTCCTGGGCGGCGTCTTCTACTCCGTGCGCGAGCTGCCCGCGCCCTGGGACACCGTCAGCCTCTTCAACCCCATGGTCTACATGGTGGAGGGGCTGCGCTACGGGATGCTCGGCCGCAGCATCTATTCGCCCCTGGGCGGAGGGAGCATCCTCTTCGCCGTCGCCGTGGTGGCCACCGCGCTCACCTACGCCGTGCTGCGCTCTGGCTACAAGATGAAGGCCTGAGTCCCCTGGGAGCCGGGCAGGCGCCCCACGCCTGCCTGCCTGCTTGCCTCCAACCTTGTGGGGTAATTCGCGACTGAGCAATTCCCACGGGGTAAGAAAGGGCGATATCCTGTCGAGCACACATGGCTGTGCCATTCGGTAAGTACGAGCTGCTGCGCAAGATTGCCTCTGGGGGAATGGGGCAGGTGTTCCTGGCCCGCGAACATGGGACGGGGTTCGAGCGACTTGTCGTCCTCAAGCTCATCCTTCCCCACCTCGCGGAGGACGATGAGTTCCTCGCCATGTTCCTGGATGAGGCGGGGCTCGTCGCGCGCCTGACGCACCCGAACCTCATCACCATCCTCGACCTGACAGAGATTGAGGGGCGCCACTGCCTGGCGATGGAGTACGTGCAGGGCGACGACGTGCGCCGCCTGGACAAGACGTCCCGCGCGCAGGGCAAGCCGCTGCCGGTGGGGCTCATCCTCCGCATCATCGCGGACGCGGCCGCCGGGCTGGACTACGCGCACCAGGCGCGCGACGCCCAGGGCAAGCCGCTGCGGCTGGTGCACCGCGACGTGTCGCCGCAGAACATCCTGGTCGGCTTCGACGGCGGGGTGAAGGTCATCGACTTCGGCGTGGCGAAGGCGGCCACCAGCAGCCAGAACACGGCCACCGGCGTCCTCAAGGGCAAGTACCCGTACATGTCCCCGGAGCAGGCCAGCGGGCTCTCCATTGACGCGCGCAGCGACTTGTTCGCGCTGGGCGTCGTCATGTGGGAGCTGCTCACCGGCAAGCGCCTCTTCAAGGGCGAGTCGGACATGATGACGCTGCGGCTGGTGAAGGACTGCCAGGTGCCGCGGCCGTCGCAGCTCAACCCGCGCCTGCCGCCGGGCCTGGACGAGGTGGTGCTCAAGGCGCTGGCGCCCTCGCCGGACCAGCGCTACCCGGACTGCGGCGCCTTCCGGCTGGCGCTGGAGGACTACACGCTCAACCTGCGGCTGCCCTCCAGCAGCGCGCACCTGTCCGCCTTCCTGCGGGAGCTCTACGCGGACCGCATCGCCCATGAGACGGACCCGGCGAAGCTGGACCAGCTCGCGGAGGACGCGGACCTGGACTCGCGCTCCAACTCGTCGCTCAGCGGCGTGCCGGGCGTGCTGGGGCCCGCCGGGCGCTCCTCCGCGTCGAAGGCCATGCGCGGCTCGCCCCATGGCGGCCCCGGAACGCGCTCGCGGCACGCCGCCGCGGTCGCGCCGCCGCCGCCGCAAGAAAAGACGCGAGACACCGCCCCCCTGGCCCGTCC
>NZ_JABXEP010000147.1:0-20079 GCF_013372605.1 Myxococcus sp. AM009 | reverse complement strand
GCCGCGCCGAGCAGCCCCCCCCGCCCCGCGGGCCGCTGGAGACGTCGGACGGATGCTGCTCGTCAACGCCCTGCTGCCCGAGGCGACGCCCGCGGGGCGGGGGGGGCTGCTCGGCGCGGCGGGGCGGTTGCTGTCGGAGGTTTCGCCCGTGCGGTTGGTGTTCGCGCGGGATGCGTCCGCGGCGGCGGTGCTTCAGGGAGCGTTGGCGAATGGGTGAGGGTGGAGCGCGGCGGCCCCTGTTGACGGTGATTGCCGGGCCGACGGCGTCGGGGAAGACGGCGCTGGCGATCGCGCTGGCCCAGCGGGCCGGTGGCGAGATTGTCAGCGCGGACTCGCAGCAGGTGTACCGGCACTTCGACATCGGCACGGCGAAGCCCTCCGCGGAGGAGCTGGCCGCGGTGCCTCATCACCTGGTGTCCGCCGTGGACCCGATGGAGACCTTCTCCGCAGTCGAGTACCAACGGCGCGCGGACGTCGTCATCGCGGAGATCGCCGCACGCGGTCGGCCTGTCTTCGTCGTGGGCGGCACCGGGCTGTACCTGCGCGTGTTGCTTCATGGCGTGCTCGAGGCGCCCGGGGCCTTGCCGGAGCTGAGGGCGGAGCTGGAGGCGCTCGCGGCCGGTGAGGGGCGCGAGGCGGTGCACCGGAAGCTGGCGGAGGTGGACCCGGAGACGGCGGCGAAGCTCCCGCCGCAGGACCTGGTCCGCGTCATCCGGGCGCTGGAGATTCATGCGCGGACGGGTGTGCCCGCCTCGGCGTTCCGGAAGGCCCATGCCTTCGCGCCGGACCGCTATCCCTTCCAGTTGTACGTCCTGTCGCCACCGCGCGACGTGCTGTACGGGCTCATCAACACGCGCACGCGGAGGTTGTTCGAGCGTGGGCTCGTCGAGGAGACCCGCGACCTGCTGGCGCGAGGGTACGCGGATGCGGCGCCCATGCGCAGCGTGGGCTATGTGCAGGCGCGCGCCGTCGTTGAGGAGAGGATGACGCGCGAAGAGGCCATTCACGACACCGCGCAGGAGACGCGCCGCTACGCCAAACGGCAGTTGACGTGGTTCCGGAAGGAGCCCGGTGCTGTCTTCCTGGCGCCCCCATACGAGGCGGCGCTTCCGCTCGGCGGCGGTCGCACACCCTGACGCCCTCGAGGCCGGGGCAGGCGGGGGACAGAGCGGCGTCAGCGAGCGTTGCCGGCCCCATCGCGGGAGCCCATGTTCGGCGGTGGATGTGCCGGGGTCCCTTGTCGCCTGCCAACAGGCGGGCGAGACGCCGGGCGGCTCGGCCTCCGACGTGCACTCGCTTCAGGAGCAGTCACCATGGCCTTCACCGATGAACGCAGACCGGAAGTCGTGACCTCTGACACGAGGCCGAGGGTGAACTCGGCGGCCTGGGGTGGCCCCTTCATCATGGGGATCCTGATGACGTTGCTGGGGATTGTCGCGCTGGGGGCCGCCTTCTTCACCAGCCTGGTGACGGCCATCCTCTTCGGCGCGATGCTGGCTGGAGCAGGCGTCATGGAGGCCATCTCCGCCTTCCGGACGCGCAAGGAGGGCGGCCCGTTCTGGCTGTACCTGCTCAGCGGCATCCTCTCCGTCGTCGTGGGGCTGTTCGTCCTCATCTACCCTGCGGCGGGACTGGGCGCGATGACGCTGCTGCTGGCGGGCTACTTCTTCGCCAGCGGGCTCTTCCACGCCATCACCTCGGTGATGGACCGCTACCCCCGGTGGGGCTGGGACTTCTTCTACGGCGCCGTGTCCATCTTCCTGGGCATCGTCGTGATGCGGCAGTGGCCCATCTCCGCCGTCTGGCTGGTGGGCACGCTGGTGGGAATCGGCATCTTCTTCCGGGGCGTGGCGCTGATGGCGGGCGCCCTCTCCGTGCGGAGAGTGCTCCGCTCGGGCAACCCGACAGCCCCTGCCTCCATCTCCCGCTGACGGGCAGGCGGGCAAGGGCAGCAGCGGCAGTCCAGGGCGGACACATCCCACGTGTCCCCCTGGATTGACGCTTGCCATGCCCCGCGCAGGCGCGGCAGCGTACGCAGCCTGCGACCATGATCGACTACGACCCGCACCGTTGGTGGAGCTATTTTCATTACCTTCGCGGCTCCATGGTCCGCGAAATCGTGGCGCGGGTCCTCGTCTGTGTGTTGTGGGCCGTGGGCGTCACCGCGGTCCATCACCACCTCAAGCCCCTGGACATCCCGGCCACGGTGCACACGCTGGCCGGCATCTCGCTCAGCTTGCTGCTCGTCTTCCGGACCAACGCCTCCTATGACCGCTTCTGGGAAGGCCGGAAGCTGTGGGGCGGCATCGTCAACGAGACGCGCAACCTGGCCCGCGCCTCCGGCGTCTTCATGCGTCGGGACGCCGCGCTCTACGGCGCGCTGCTGCGGTGGATCAGCACCTTCCCCTATGCCGCCGCCGCGTCACTGCGAGGGGAGCGCGACCTGGGCCCCGTCGCCTCCGAGCTGCCGCGTGACGAAGCGGACGCGGTGCTGGGCAGCCAGCACGTCCCGCTCGCGGTGTCGCAGAAGCTGTCCGCCGTGCTCGATGAGGGCCGGCAGCGGGGCTACTACGCCGAATACGTCCAGATGCAGCTCGACCAGAACGTCCAGCTGCTCATCGACTACCTCGGCGGCTGTGAGCGCATCCACAAGACGCCCATTCCGTTCGCCTACATGATGCACCTGCGGCGGGCGCTGCTCGTCTACTGCTACACGCTGCCGTTCGCGCTGGTGGACTCGTTCGGCTGGATGACGGTGCCGGCCACGTTCATCGTCGCCTACGTCTTCTTCGGCATTGAAGAGATTGGCGTGGAGATTGAGGACCCGTTCGGCCACGACGACAACGACCTGCCGCTGGAGCGGATCTGCGAGACGATCCGCGGCAACCTCAAGGCGCTGATGCCCGGGAGCGCCGAGGCCATCCACGCCCCGGTCTCCGCGGTGGCCATCCCCGGTGGCGGTCAGGACGCGTAGCGGTCCGCGGCCCGCTCGCGCGCGTCGTCCGAGGCGTGCGGCGCGGGCTCCAGTCCGGGCATCATAGGGGGCCGGCCGGTGAGGATGCGCAGCAGCCGGTCCGGGTCCACGGGCTTGGGCAGGAAGGTCTCCGCCCCCGCGTCCAGGGCTCGCTGCCGGACATGGGGCCGGTTGAGGCCACTCATCACCAGCACGCGGGTGTTTCGGGTGAGGGGATGCTGCTTCAGGCCCTCGGCCAGCCGCAGGCCGTCCACCCAGTGCAGCACCACGTCCAGGAGGATGGCCGTGGGCGGCCGCCGGGCCACCGCGCAGAAGAGGGCGAGCTCGTCGGCGAAGGACACCACCTTCGCCCCGGTGCTCTCCAGCAGCGCCGTGAGCGCCTCGCGCGCGTCCGGGTCGTCATCCACGACGTAGTAGAGGTCCGGCTCCAGCTCCGGCACCACCGAGGGCACCGGCTCCACCGTGGTGCGCAGCCAGGAGCCCACCAGCTCCTTGAGGCCCGCCCAGCGCGCGGCGCCCAGGAGCGCGATGGGCGTGGGGCCGCTCAGGCCCAGCACCCCGCCGCCGAAGGTGCCGCCCAGCGTCCGCCGCCCCTTCGCCTTGACGAAGGCCTCCGGCGCCCGAGGCCCCGCGCGGCGCAGCCAGGGGAGGGTGCGTGCCCCCGCGGCGGCGTCCTCCAGCAGCTCTCCCAGGCCCTCGCGCACGTAGCGGCGCTCCAGCGTGCCCGCGTCCAGCCCGCCGTCGAGCAGCGCCACCGCCGCGCGGCTGCATGAAGCCAGCGTCTCCGACAGCCCCACCTGGAGCGGGTGGCCGAAGGCCGCGGGCCCCACGGCAAGCTGTCCCGGCGCCACCAGCGTCCGGCCGGGTCCATAGGGCAGGCGGGTGGTCTCCAGGGCCGCCAGCTCGAAGCCTTCCTCCACCAGGCCGTCGCGCGCGGCCATCATCAGCACCTGGCACAGGTCCGCGGGCGTCACCGCCGGCCCGAAGGCCAGCGCGTAAACCGAGCTGGCGCCGGGCAGCAGGAACAGCCCATCCACCGTCGGCAGGGGCGAAATCCACAGCCGGGCCACCGGGGCCAGCTCCCGCCGAGGCGAAGCATGGCGCAGGCGGGCCTGCACCGCCGGGAGGGTGGGGGCAGGGCGGAAGCCCTTGAAGAACGCGTCACCCATCAGCGGCCCGGCGCCCGACGCCAGCGCCACCGCGTGGAAGCGTTCGCCACTGCCCTGGGCGCGCACCACCAGCGCGCCCGCGCCGCGCACGGAGGCGGGCGCGTCTGGCGCGGGGGCCTGCCGCTCCACGCGCTCGACATGGCGGGGAAGGAAGCGGGCGCCCTGGGCGCTGGCCGCGGTGGCGAGCACGTCCCGCACCTGCTCCAGGCCGCCCAGGCCCTGGGGCCAGCCGTCCACCACCCAGAGGCCACCGGGCGTGGAGGACAGCAGCTCGCGCCGGCCCTCGGCGATGATTTCAATGCCGCGCAGCTCATGGGCGCGCCATTCGGAGGGAATGCGGCAGCCCAGCGCGGCCAGGCGTGAGCGGCATTCCGGTGTCAGCACCGCCGGCGGGGCGGTGCGCTCCTGCGCTCCTCCGGAGTACACGCGCACGTCCAGCGCCAGCCCGCGGGCCCTCCCGTTGAAGAGGAGTGAGGCGGCAAGCCCCGCTCCGGCAATGCCGCCTCCCACCACCGCCACCCTCGAACCCGTCGCCAGTTTGTTCCCCAGCATCATCCGCGCCCTCGCTGCTGCCCCGCCGTTGCCTGCCTCACCGCGCCCCGTTCAGTGCCGCTGCGCTGGAGGAGCGTTCGCGGGCCTGCCGAACACGACGACCCGGTCCCGCCCCTCGCGCTTTGCCTCGTAGAGGGCCGCGTCCGCCGCCTTCATCAGCGACTCCGTGTCCTCGCGGGGCCCTTCGAAGGTATGGTCGGCGATGCCCACGCTGACACTCAGTCCGAAGGGGGCAGGGCGGCCGTCGTTCTTCTGGACGCCGACGGCGCGCAGCCCGGTGCGGATGCGCTCGGCGAAGACGGCTGCCTCCAGCGCCGTCTGGTGCGGCAGCAGCGCGACGAACTCGTCGCCGCCGAAGCGGGCCGCGAAGTCCGACTCGCGCAGCTCCTGCTTCAACTGGTTGGCCAGCGCGAGGATGGCCCGGTTGCCCACGTCATGGCCCATGCCGTCGTTGATGGCCTTGAGGTGGTCCAGGTCGATGATGACGACGCTCAGCGGGTACTGATAGCGCTGGGCCCGGCGGAACTCTTCTTCCATCCGGAGGGTCAGCGCCCGGAAGTTGGCCAGCCCCGTGAGGCCGTCCGTCTGCGCGAGGATCTGCAGCCGGCGCTGCTGCTCGCTCTGGCGCAGCGCCCGGTCTATCCGGGCCAGCAGCTCCCGCGCGCTGGCCGGCTTGTGGATGAAGTCCACGGCGCCCATCTCCAGGCAGCGCTCCAGCGTGGCCTCGTCCGCGTCGCCCGTCAGGAAGATGACGGGCACCGCCTCCGTGCGCGGCTCGCGCTGGAGCAGCTCCAGCACCGCGAGCCCGTCTCCGCTGGGAAGGAACCTGTCCAGGAGGATGAGGTCCGGGCGGTGCTCCCGCGCCAGGTCCAGCCCCGCATCCGAATCCGGTGCGGCGAGCACATCGAACCGGACGGCGAGCAGGTCCACGAGGCTCTCTCGGACCTGGGCGTCGTCTTCGATGACGAGCAGAAGGGACCGCTCGGAGGTCCGGCCGCGCCGTTCCATGCACCACTCCGCGTCACTCGGCTGCTGCGAAATGGCAGGCCGAAAGTCTCGGGTGCCACGCCCTTCCGTGTGCTCCCAACGCCCTTGCGCCCCACGCGCATCCGCCGCCGCCCGGTCCTGCAAGCACACCCCAATGCCCACAACCTTCACCCGAGACCTCCGGCTGCCAAGCCTGTCAGGCTCCGCGAGGCGGGGCCTCTCCCCGCCATCCGTGAGCACGGTGCGGGAGCAAGCACCATGCCCCGCGGTGGGGGAGGGCGGTCAGAGTGTTTCCGGGCGGTTGCGCACCCGCTGCGTCACCCTGTTGTACAGGGTCGGAAGACGTTGCAGCGCGCCGAGGGGCAAGCCGGTAGATATTCCCGTGCGCGGGCAGACGCTCGAGGGCCGCGCGACGCGCCGCTAGCGTCGGGTGTTGAACTGCATGCGGCGGCCGCCCATGGGGGGCATGACCGGCGGCGGCGCCTCGAGCCCGAACTGCCACCACATGGGCTCGTAGGGCTTCATCTTCAGGCGCTTGTCGTTCTGGAGCTGGGAGAGGCTGCCCTTGAGCTTCTCGTCCTTGGGGTTCTCCTCCACGCCCCGGGCGAGCACGCGCAGCGCGCCGTCCTTGTCCTTGTTCTGGAGCAGGCACCAGGCATAGGCCGCCCAGACAATGGACTCCTTCTTGCCGCTCTTCGTCGCGGACTCGAACGCCTTCTTCATGGCGTCGAAGTCCTTGCGCTGGAAGTACAGGGCGCCTTCCATGGCCTTGGCCATGTAGTTGCGGCCGCTGCCCCTGGCGAAGGCGGCCTTGGCGCCGTCGTGGTCCTTCACCATGTACTTCAGCATGCCAATCTGGGAGTGAAGCTCCGGACCGACCAGGAACTGCCACTTGTCGTAGACCAGGCCCTGCTCCAGCGTCTTCACCGCCCGGTCCACCCGCGACTGGGCGTCCTTCTGGCTGCTGGGCTGGGACTGAAGGTCCTTCTGGACCACCGTCATCAGCGCCTGGACGCGGCTGGCCACCCGGCGAGCGAGCACGATGTAGGTGCCAACGAGGGCCAGGACTCCGGGGACGAGCCCCGCCCAGATGGAGAAGCCGGCGACCTTCACCAGGAGCGCGACGGCGATTCCCACACCGAGGGAAATGAGAAGGTTGTACATGGGGGGCCCCTCTTAGCGATGTGCGTGGAGCACCGCAATCTTCGGATGCACTTGGTATCAAGTCGCGGTATACGTCTGCTCGTCGCGACAGCAGGGGGCCCTCTGTCGAAATTGGTAGACGAGGCGGACTCAAAATCCGCTGCGGCTGACCCCGCGTCCCGGTTCGAGTCCGGGGAGGGCCATCATCCGAAGGGCAGGACCGGCGCGCTGCTCTTGCGCTGGACGCGCCCGGTCCTGATAAAGGACAGGCTCCAGCAGGTAGGGGCGGCGGAGGTCCCCCGTCAATGAGGGTGTTGCTGGTCGAGGATGACGCGAGCCTGCGGGAAGGCATGGGCGAGCTCATCTCCGAGCTCGCGGAGGTCCATGCGGTCGGCACCGGGGAGGAAGCGGTCGCGGCCCTCCAGGCCGAGCGCTTCGTCCTGGTCATCAGTGATTTGCGCATCGCGGGGGGCGAGCTGGGCGGCCGGACGGTCGTCGAGGCGGCCCGGAGGCGCCAGCAGGCGGTGGCCATTGTCAGCGCCGCGACGCCGGACGAGGTGATCCAGACCGTCCAGCCCCAGGTGGCGGACGCCATCCTCCTCAAGCCGTTCCAGATTGACGACATCTACGCCCTGGTGGAGCGCTTCATCGCGCTGCGTCAGGACGTGGAGCGGCTGGCCACGCAGGGCCAGCGGCCTCCCGCGAGCGACTGGTCGCCGCAGGGCGCCCACGTCCAGCTCGCGCGGGAAGACGCGCTGAAGGCGGTGTGGGTGTCGGTGACGGCCGGAGGTGACTTCACCGGGGCGTTCCACCCGACACCGGGGGGCGTGGGGATTCAGGTAGTCGAAGGCGTACTTGAAGTGGATGGCGTGTCGCATGCGGCGCCCGGGTATTTCTTCCTGGGGGCCGGGCAGACGCCTCGGATGCGCAGCCCGGCGGGCTGTCTGGTGGTGGGCGTGGGACTGAAAGGGCAGGGCTGAGGCACGTGGATTCCGTCTGGCCGGCAACGCCCGTGGACCCGGAGCGCCTGGGTCGTCCGTCTCGTCGTGGTGCGACGGCGGCGCTTGAGGCCCATATCGCGGTGCTTCGCGGTGAGCCCTTGAAGGCCGCGCTCGCCAACGCCTTGCGAGAGGCCAATGGCCTGGGCGGCCAGGAGCGGCGCTTCACCGCCATGGCCGTGCGGGAGCTGTCCCGGCACCAGCGCCTGCTGGACCTGGCGGCCCGGTTGCTGGGCCACACCATGGGAAAGGTGGGGCTGACGGAGGACCAGGCGCTGGTGCGCTATGCGCTCTGGCGCCGCATCTTCTGTGGCGAGGGCTGGACGCGCATTGGTCCCGAGGTCCGGCTGCCGGGGCCCGTGCGTCCGCGCACCATCAAGGACGACCTGCTCCAGCGCGTGGTGGAGCAGCCGCTGCCGGAGGCGCCGCTGCCGGAGTCCCAGACGGAGCGGCTGGCCCTGCGCTACTCGTTCCCCAACTGGCTGGTGCAGCGCCTGGCCCAGGTGTACCCGGAGGACGTCTTGGAGGGGCTGCTGGCGTCGCTCGATGAAGAGCCGTCGCTGCACTTCCGCGCGCGGCCCCCGGGGACCCGGGACGCGGTGCTGGCGGCGCTGAAGGAGGAGGGCGTCAACGCCGAGCCGGTGGCCGCGGCGCCGGACGCGGTGCGGGTGATGGACTCCAGCCACCGCGTCTTCGAGACGCGGATGATGAAGTCCGGCCGGCTCCAGGTGCAGGACGTGGGCAGCCAGCTCATCTCCGAGCTGTGCCGTCCCCAGGAGGGCTCGCTGGAGGGCTTCACCGTGGCGGACGTGTGCGCCGGCGCGGGCGGCAAGACGCTGGCGTTGGCGGACTTCGTCGGACCCCGGGGCAAGGTGCTGGCCGGGGACCGCTCGCGGCGACGGCTGGCCGAGGCGCGCGAGCGCGTGCGCCACTTCTCCCTCCGGCAGGTCGCCTTTCCGCATCCGCTCCCGCTGTCCGACGCGGACGTCCTGCTGATTGATGCGCCGTGCAGCGGCACGGGCTCCCTGGCGCGCGAGCCGGATCAGAAGTGGAAGCTCACCGCTCAGGAAATCTCCAAGTACCAGTCCACGCAGTCGGAGCTGCTGGAAGAGGTGTCACGCCAGGCGAAGCCGGGTGCACTCATCGTCTATGCGACCTGCTCGGTGATGCCCGAGGAGGACGAGGCGGTGGTGGAGGCCTTCCTCGCGAAGCATCCGGAGTTCACGCTGGAGCCAGTCGAGGACGTCCTGGGCGCGGAGCGGGCGGCGCTCGCCGCGCAGGGCCCCTATCTGAAGGCGCTGCCTCCCAAGGTCCCCGGGGGAGGCTTCTTCGCGGCCCGGCTGCGGAGGACAGGGACGGGGCCGGGTTGACAGGCTCCGAGAGCGCACGCTACGCAATCGTTGATTTCTCAAGGAGTGTGACTGACTTGGCGGCCGACTCGAAGCAGTCCGAGGTGGTGAAGCAGATCAACGACGCCTTCCAGGCGGCGCAGGCCCGGCTGGCCGAGCTGCGCGAGGCCGTGGAGCGCAACACGGACCTGGCCCGGGCGAACGCTCGCACCACCGTGTTGAAGGATCACAAGGAGAAGGCGCTCAAGGAGCTGGGCGAAGCCGTCTGGCGTCAGGTCCAGAAGGGCCGGCTGGAGCTGCCCGCGGGGTTCGGCGCCGCGCTCAAGGCGGTGGAGGCGGCGGAGCAGGCGGTCGAAGCCCACGCTCGCGAGCTCACCGATCTCCTCCGGGAAGGGGACGAAGTGGCGGAGCGGTTGAAAGAGCAAAAAAACGCACCCAGGCCTCAAAGAGTTCTGGTGCCTGGAGCGAAGAAGCGGTAGAAGGCACCCACTTCGCCGGTCGGGCCGCTCCCCAAAGCGGCTCAGCAGCAAAAGACGGGGCTATAGCTCAGCTGGGAGAGCGCTTGAATGGCATTCAAGAGGTCATCGGTTCGATCCCGATTAGCTCCACTCTGAAATGAAGAGGCCCGCCAGGGAGACCTGGCGGGCCTTTTTGTTTTCCGCGTCGCGCGGCGCTCCGTGGCGCACGAAAAAGGCCCGCCAGCGGGGCGCTGACGGGCCTTCGGGCTCCGGCGGCTACCGCCGAGCCGCCTACGCCTTGCCGGCGAAGATGGCCATCACGTCCTTGAGGAGCTTGATGGACTCCGCGTGCGGACGCTGGAAGGCGTTGCGGCCCATGATGGAGCCGAAGCCGCCGCCGGCGTTGATCTGCTTGATCTCCTCCAGCAGGGCGTCGGTGCCCTTGGCCTCGCCGCCGGAGAAGATGACGATGCGCTTGCCGTTGAAGGCGGAGCGGACGACCTCGCGGACGCGGTCCGACAGCGTCTTGGTGGCGATGCCGGCCTTCTCGAAGGCCTTCTTCGCCTCGGCCTGCTCGAGGTGATCCTGCGGCGGCTTCACCTTGATGACGTGCGCGCCGAGCTGGGCGCTGATCTGCGCCGCGTACGCCACCACGTCGATTCCCGTCTCACCCTCCTTGGACAGGCTGCCGCGGGGGTAGGCCCAGAGGACGGTGGGCAGGCCGTAGGACTTGGCCTCGGCGATGATGTCGCGGAGGTCCTCGTACTGCTCGTTGCGCGCCCCGGAGCCCGGGTAGATGGTGTAGCCGACGGCGGTGCAACCCAGGCGGACGGCGTCCTTCACGGAGCTCGTCACCGCGGACATGGGGTGGGGCACCTTGGCCAGGCTGTCGGAGTTGTTGACCTTGAGGATGAGGGGAATCTCACCCGCGTACTTGCCGGCCACCGCCTCCAGGAAGCCCAGCGGCGCCGCGTAGGCGTTGCAGCCCGACTCGATGGCCAGCTGGATGTGGTAGTCCGGATCGTAGCCGGCGGGGTTCGGCCCGAACGAGCGAGCCGGGCCGTGCTCGAAGCCTTGATCGACAGGGAGGATGACGAGCTTGCCCGTGCCGGCCAGCGTGCCGGTGTTCAGCAGCCGGGCCAGGTTGGTCAGCGTGCCGGGGTTGTCGGACGGGTACCACGACAGGATCTGCTTGACGCGATCGGTATGAGGCATGTGTGGGGATCCTCTGTCTCGGGAACAGGGCGCAATCTGCTGCATGCGTCACGTCCTACCAACTCCTTTTCACGCGCGAGTGTCACGGGTTCCACGACAGGGCGCAGCCCCCATCACCGGACGGGGCGCCCATGGGACGAACAACACCGGTGACGGCTCGATGCCGAACGGACATGCTGCGCCGCCGTGGGGTTCTCGGATATGGGGGACCACACAAGGCGGGCTGATGCGCAGACACCTGGATCATGGCGTGACAATGGCGCTGGTGCTCGCGGCGGGAGTTGCCGGAGCGCAGCTCACCCCCGGGTCGGTCGGGACGGGGAGCAGCCCTTCACCGGGCAGCACCGGAAGCACGCCGGCGCCTTCCACGCCCGCGCCCGGAGCGACGCCCGCGCCCGGAGCGATGCCCGCGCCGGCGACACCCGACCTGGAGACGCCGGGGTCCGACGTGCCCACGCGCGGCGTGGGCACCGGGGGGCGGGAGCTGCCACCGAGCCCGCCGGGCATTGCCCCCAGCTCGATTGAGGAGACGCCGGGTTCCTCTCAGCGGGGGCAGGCCATTTCACCCGCGCCGGCCCTGGCGCCTTCCGCCGAGGCGGAGCAGGTGAAGGACGGCGTGACGGAGGCGCCGGACTCGGAGGAGACGCCGGCGCGGCGGGCGCCGCTCACGCTGGCGCAGCTGGTGGCGCGGGCTCGTGAATCCGACTCCCGGGTAGAGGAGGCGACGGCGGAGCTGCGCAAGTTCCAGGCGCTCTACCAGCAGGCGCGCTGGGCCTGGTTCCCCAAGTTCGAAATCACCGTGGGCGCGGGTGGCCCCACGCCCGAGGCTCGCAACGACGGCCTGGGCGGACCGCCCACCACGGAGGCCACCTTTAAAGGCGACCTGAACTTCGGCCGCGTCGGCGTGACGATGTTCTCCACCGGCAACGCGGTGCTGCCGCTCTATACCTTCGGCAAGCTGACGGCGCTGGAGAAGGCGGGCGCGCAGGGGCCGGTGTTGGGGGCCGCGCTCCGCGAGCGCATGCGCAACGAGGTCGGCTTCCAGGCGGCGCAGGCGTACTTCGGCTACCAGCTGGCGCGCAGCGGGCTTCAGCAGATTGAAGAGGTGGCGAAGCGGCTGGAGGACGCCGGCCAGCGCATCGACAGGCTGCTCAAGGAGGACTCCGCCCAGGTGTCCGCGGTGGACTCGTACAAGGTCCGGTTCTTCCGTCAGCTCGTCGAGGCGCGCAAGGCGGAGGCCCTGCAGGGGCGGCAGCTCGCGCTCGCCGCCATCGGCCTGCTGGCCAACGCGGGGCCCGACGACGTCGTGATGGTGGTGGAAGAAGACCTGGAGCTCGAAGAGGACGTGCCGGTGCCCAGCCTGGAGCAGGCCCTGGTGCGCGCGGAGCAGTACCGTCCGGAGTTCACGGCTGTCGCCGCGGGCATCGCCGCGCGCGAGCAGGAGGTCTTCATCCGTGAGCGCAGCTACTACCCGGACCTGGGCCTGGCCGGCTTCTACGACGTGCGCTTCACCACCAGCGCCACGCGGCAGCGCACGCCCTTCGCCTTTGATCCGTTCAACGACCGCACCGCGGGCCTGGGCCTGGTGATGCGGGGGACGTTCGATATTCCCATCAAGGATGCCCAGCTCGAGCAGGCCCGCGCGGAGCTGGACAAGCTGCGCGCGCAGGAGAAGCAGATTCGCGCGGGCATCCGCCTGGAGGTCGCCAAGGTGCACGGCGAACTGGTGGCCGCCTGGAGCCGCGCCCGGGCCTTTGGCGAAGCGGAACGAAATGCCCGCCGGTGGGTAACGGCTGCCTTCACCGCGTTCGACCTGGGGACCGGTGACACCCGTGACCTGGTGGACGCATTCACGGCCTATGCCCAGGCTTCAGGTGACAAAGGCAAGAGCTGGCACGACGTTCGGGTAGGAATGGCCGCCCTTGCGCGGGTAACCGGGGCGCCGCTGGCCCCGAGTGAATAACCATGCGCTCACCACTGTCTTCCCTGTCGTCCTTTCACTCGGAGCCCATTGAATGATTGCTTCCCTGCTTGCCGCCACCTTGCTCGCCGCCGCGCCCGGCCCGCTGACGGTCGTCAAATCCGGGAACGCGGACGTGCAGAAGGCCGCCAACGCGTCCGGCGCCACCGCGCAGTCGCTCGCCAGCGTGGTGGAGAAGTTCGTCGACTTCGAGGAGCTGGCGAAGCGCGCGCTGGGTGACAAGGCCTGGGCTGGCCTCAAGCCCGCCCAGCGCAAGGAGTTCACCGACACGATGACGGGCCTGCTGCGCGCGTCCTATGCCCAGAAGGCCCTGGGGCAGGCGCAAGCGCAGGTGAAGTACGGCGAGGAAGGCATCGACGGAAACGAGGCCTCCGTGGGCACCACGGTGACGGTGAAGAAGGACGCCGTCCCCGTCGAGTACCGCCTGTACCGCACGTCCGCCAGCGGGGCCTGGCGCATCTACGACGTCATCACCGACGAAGTGTCCCTGGTGGACACGTACAAGGGGCAGTTCCGCAAGCTGCTCGCCGACAAGGGCTTCGACGGCCTGCTGTCCACGCTGAAGAGCAAGCGGGCGCAGCTGGAGAAGGAGAACGCGGCGTCGGCGGAGAAGAGCGCGGGGCAGACGGCCGTCCCCTGACGCCCAGCGCGGTCCGCGTCAGCTGTCCCGGCCGAGGTGCCCTCGAGGGTGCCTCGGCCTTCGTTTTTTCAGCGACCGCCCGCCTCGCGGTATGCGGCCAGGGTGCCGGCCAGGCCCTGGGCCAGGGGGATGGTGGGCAGGAAGCCCAGCTCCCGGCTCGCGCGCTCGGTGGAGCACGTCCACGCGGGGCACCGCATCTCCCGCACCTTGTCCCGGTTGAGGATGGGCACCGTGCCGCGCAGGCGGGCCACGGCCTCCGAGCCCAGCCCCACCATGTAGCTGACCGTCTGCGGCACGGACAGCACCGCGGGCCGGCCCTTGCCGAGCGCCCCGGCCATGGCCGCGCAGACGTCCTCCCAGGAGTGCTCCACGCCGTCGGACACGGTGTACACGCCACGCGCCGCGTCCTCCTTCGACACCGTGGCGCCGCGCTCCCCGGCCGCGAGCAGGGCGGTGCACAAATCGTCCACGTGGATGAGCGAGTAGCGCTTGGGGCCGAAGCCGCTCTTGAGCGCCAGCCCCAGCTTCGCCATGGGCAGCAGCGACGGGAGGAACTCCACGTCACCGGGCCCGTAGACGATGGGCGGCCGGACGATGACGGACGGAACGCGGTCCGCGAGCTCCCGCACCGCCTCCTCTCCGCCCAGCTTGCTGCGGCCGTAGAGGGACACGGGCGCGGGGGGATCCTCCTCGCGGCGCGGGCGCTCTGGCGTGGACGGACCGGCGGCGGCCAGCGACGAGCAGTACACCAGCCGGGGCGGGTGGGGCAGGGCGGCCATGGCCTCCACCAGCCGGCGGGTGCCCTTCGCGTTGCCCTCCAGGTAGCCCTCGGGCTCGCGGGACTTGGTGACGCCGGCCAGGTGCAGCACGCAGTCCACGTCGCGCACGGCCTCGGCCAGGCCCGCGCCCGTCGTCAGGTCCGCCACCACGAAGCGGGCGCCCAGTCCCTCCAGGGGCCCGCGCCGCGAGCTGGCGCGCACCATGAGGGTGAGCGTGTCGCCACGCTCCACCACGCGGCGCGCGAGCCGCTGGCCAATGAACCCGGTGCCGCCAGTGAGCAGGAAGCGCAAGGAAGACTCCTCGGGGGCGGGCCGCGATCAGAGCGCGCGCGTGTAGACGCGGTACGTCTTGGAGCGCTGCGCGCCCATGGACTCGATGGCGCGGTTGACCAGGTGGTTGTCCTCGAGCGTCCAGGAGATCTCCCCGCCCACGTAGCCCAGCCGCTTCGCCGTGCGCAGGGTGTCCAGGTACAGGATGGCGTCCAGGCCGCGGCGCCGGTAGCCCTCCTTGATGCCGAGGATGATGAGGCGCAGCCGGTTGATGCGGCGCGAGGCCAGCGCCAGCTTCACCAGGCCGATGGGCAGGCCGAACGTGGTGAGCCGCCCGTTGGCCGCGCGGATGGCCTGGTTGGCATCCGGCACCGTGAGGGAGAAGGCCACCGGCTCGCCCTGGATCTCCGCCACGAGCGCCAGCTCCGGCCGGACGACCGTCTTGAGCTCCTTGGCCAGGTGGTCGAACTCCGCGTCGGTGAAGGGCACGAAGCCCCAGTTCTTCTCCCACGCCGAGTTGTAGATGTCGCGGATGCGCTTCACCTCGGCGTCCAGGTCCTTCATGTTGACCGGACGCACGACGACGCCGTCGCGCACGCGAAGCTTCTCCGCGATGCGCACCACCTTCTCCGGCGGCTGCGCGGAGGACGACAGCTCGTAGGCGTACAGGTCCTTGGCCTTCGTCAGGCCGCAGGCCTCCAGCAGCGCCGCGTAGTAGGGCGGGTTGTGCGGCATCATCACCGCGGGCGGCGTGTCGAAGCCGTCGATGAGCAGGCCCCATTCCTGGTTGGAGGACAGGTTGGCCGGCCCCAGCATGGCGTTCATGCCCCGCTGGCGCAGCCAGGACGCGGCGGCCTCCAGCAGGCTCCGGGTGATGCCCGCGTCATTCACGCACTCGAAGAGGCCGAAGAAGCCCTCCTTCGTGCCGTGAAGCTCCATGTGCCGCGGGTTGCGGATGGCGGCGATGCGCCCCACCACGACCGGGCCGCGCCGGGCGAGGAACAGCTCCAGCTCGCCGTACTCGAAGAAGGGGTTCTTCTTCGGGTCCAGGAAGTCCCTGCGCTCCATCTCCAGCGGAGCAACCCAGTGCGGGTCGCTCTGGTAGAGAGCGTAGGGGAGGCGGATGAACTGCATCCGCTCCGCCTCGCCGCGGACTGGGGTCACCTGCACGTCCGAGGGCATGGGCGGAGACGCGCGGGTGGGTTGGGACGGCTCGGCGTGGAGGGCCATGGGCGGTTCAGTTCCGGTCGGAGTGGGCGCCGTTGCGCATGAAGAAGTGAGCGCCCTTCTCCAGCAGCAGGCCCGGCAGCTCGCCGCGCTTCTCCCACAGCTTCAGCGGCGCGTTGCCCAGCTTGCGCAGGTCCTCCGGCTGGAGGTTGGCCGCGCGCCAGGTGAGCTGCTCCACCGCGTCGAACAGGCGCCCGGCCACCTCGCGCGAGGACATGCGCGACAGCTGGTCCAGGGTGATGCCGCCCGTGTCGGCCAGCAGGCCGTTCGAGCCCGCTGCCCAGGTCTCGCTCGCGCGGTTGGCCAGGATGCGGGTACCCGGGCGGGCAATCTGCACCGGCTCGTAGACGGTGGGGCGCGTCTCCGGAATCACGCCCAGCTTCCGGCCAATGCTCTCGAAGGTGTCCAGCACGCGGTCCAGCTGCGCGTCCGTGTGCGTGGCCATGTAGGAGGTGCGGATGAGCGCGTGGCCCGGCTCCACCGCCGGCGGAATCACCGGGTTGGCGAAGACGCCGGCCTCGTGCAGCGCGCGCCAGAAGCGGAAGCACTTCACCTGGTCGCCGATGTGCACCGGCACCACCGGCGTCACCGACACGCCCGTGTCGAAGCCCATGGCGCGGAAGCCGTTGTGCATCTTCTCCGCGATGTCCAGCAGGCGGGCGCGGCGCTCCGGCTCCGCTTCGATGATCTCCAGCGTCTTGAGCGCCGCGGCGATGGAGCCCGGCGTCATGGACGCGGAGAAGATGACCGAGCGCGCCTTGTGGCGGATGTAGTTGATGACCTCGAAGGGACCGGCCAGCACGCCGCCCAGCGACGCGAAGCTCTTGGAGAAGGTCCCCATGACGAGGTCCGTCTCCTTCTCCAGATCGAAGTATTCGGACGTGCCCCGGCCCCGCGTGCCCAGCACGCCCATGGCGTGCGCGTCATCCGTCATCACCCGCGCGTTGTAGTGCTTCGCCAGCTCCACGATGCGGGGCAGGTTGCAGAGGTCGCCCTCCATGGAGAAGACGCCGTCGGTGACGATGATCTTGCCAACCTCGGGGTCCGCCTGGGACAGCAACTGCTCCAGGTGGTCCATGTCGTTGTGGCGGAACTTGCGCTCGGTGGCGAAGGACAGGCGGATGCCGTCCACCAGCGAGGCGTGGTTCTGCCGGTCACTGAACACGATGTCGTGCCGGCCCAGGATGGACGCCAGCGCGAGGTTCGTCTGGAAGCCCGTGGAGATGACGATGGCGGACTCGCGGTTGAGGAACCTCGCCAGTCGCGCCTCCAGCTCCTCATGCAGCGCGAGCGTGCCGTTGAGCAGCCGCGAGCCGGAGCTGGTGGTACCGAACTTCTCCGTCGCCTTGATGGCCGCTTCCTTCACGCGCGGATCGGCGGACAGGCCCAGGTAGTTGTTGGACCCGACCATGATGACGCGCTTGCCTTCGATCTCCACCTCGGTGGCGCCGTGCGACGCTTCGATGGCGCGGAAGTACGGATAGAGACCCGTCGCCTTCGCGATACGGTAGTCCTTCCAGTTACGGCACTTGTCGAAGACGTCGCTCATGGGGCTCTCCAGTCGCGACTCCCCCGATGCAGGGAGCAATCCGCGTCGGGGATTTCTGCGTCCGGCGGCCTCTGACGGGGGACGCGGGGGCGTGAATAAAGAGGGAGCGCGGCAGTGTCAAGGCAAGCGCCGCGCCCTCCATCCCTCTGTCGTCACCCGCATCCGGGCTCGCCTTGACAGCACTGAGACTTTGATGGCACCCCGCCGTCCGACACACGGTGTTCTCCAGTCGATACTGGAGCGCGGGGTGTGCATCGGGCTGCACACCTGCTGTCCGTGTGGCGCGCCTGGAGGCCTTCCGTTTCACCCGCTGTTCAAGAGCGCCGCTGACTGGCCGGGAATTTGCTCCGTCGCCGGTCCCCGAGGAGTCGACGTTGGCCAGGTCTCAACGGTGGTTCGAAGGCTTCATCCAGGCCGCGGTTTCGCGGCCCTGGCAGGTGTTGCTCGTGTTCTCACTGCTCGCGCTGGGCGGGGTGGCCGTGGCGTCGCGGCTGGAGTTCCGCGGGTCGTTCGTGGAGCTGCTCCCGCGGGGCTCCCCGGAAGTGCGGGATCTGACACGCGTGTCAGAGAAGGCAGGCGGGGACGGCTACCTGGTCCTCGTTGCAAAGGGAGACACTCCGGAGCGGCTGGAGGCATACGCGGCCGAATTGCAGACGCAATTGGAAGTGATGCCCGAGGTCCGCTACGTCGAGCATCGCTATGACGTGGACTTCTTTCGTCGAAATGCGCTGCTGTTATTGCCCATCGAGAAGCTCGCCGCGCTACGCCAGGACCTGACGGCGCGCATGCGCTACGAGCGGCAGCGCGCCAACCCGTTCTTCTTCGACCTGGGGGGCACGCCGGAGCCGCTGGACTTCGAAGCCCTCGCGAAGAAGTACGCGCCGGACGCGCCCATGCGCGAGACGCTGGCCAGCGCGGACGGCACCGAAGTCTATTTGATGATCAAGCCGTCCGGGACGGCGGGAGACCTGGCCTTCGCGCGGCGCTTCGTGGACCAGGTCATGGGCACCGGGCGCACGCTCGCGGCGCGGCGCTATCCGGGCGTGACGCTGCAGGCCACGGGCAACTTCCAGGGGCGCATCGAAGAGGACGCGGTGATGCGCGGCGACCTGTCGCGCGCGGGCACGCTGTCCGCGCTCGTCGCGGTGGGCCTCATCCTGCTCGCCACGCGGCGCGTCGCGGCGCTGGCCGTGGTCGGCATCCCCGTCATGGTGGGCGTGGTGTTGACGTTCGCGGCGGCGCAGCTCGCCATTGGCCACCTCAACATCGTGACGGGCTTCCTCGTCGCCATCTTGATTGGCCTGGGCATCGAGTATGGCGTCCACCTGTGCATGCGGTACTGGGAGGAGCGGCGCACGCGGCCGGCGCGCGAGGCCATCGCCGCGGCGGTGCGCGGCACCTTCCGCGGCGCGGTGACGTCCGCGGTGACGAACGCGGCGGCGTTCTTCGTGCTGCTGCTGGCCCAGTTCCAGGCCTTCAACCAGTTCGGCCTGCTGGCCGGCCTGGGCGTGCTGCTGGCCGTGCTCGCGACGTATGCGATGGGGCCGTCGCTGCTGGCCATCGCGGAGCGCCTGCGTCCGGCCCGCGCGGACGTGGCGGCGGAGGCCACCGCGCCCCAGGTGGCCCCGCCGGAGCGGGCGTGGCGGCGCTGGCCCACGGGCGTCATCGCCGCGCTGGCGCTGTCGGTGGTGGGCTTCGCCGCGTTCTCCGTCTCCGTGGCGCCCCAGCTGGGCTTCGAGACGGACATGCGCAAGCTCAAGGGCGAGTCCCCGGCGTCGCGCCTGGATGACCGCGTCACCGAACAGCTGGGCCAGCCCCTCAACCCGGCCATCTTCCTGGTGGACGACGTGGCGCAGGCGGCGCAGGTGGAGGCCGTCATCGCGGAGGTGAAGCAGCGCAACGGCGCGGACTCCGCCATCCTCGGCTCCGCGTCCCTCAACGACCTGCTGCCTTCCGATGGAGAGCGCCGGGAGGTGGAGCTGGCGGCCCTGCGCGAGGCCTTCCAAGAACTGGAGGACCTGCCCGCGGCGCTTCGCGAGGACGCGCGGCTGCGGGAGTTCCAGCGGATGCTGGCGGCGAAGCCCTACGGCCTGGAGGCGGTGCCGGTGGAGGTGCGCCGGCGCTTCGAGGCCACGGACGGGAAGGGCACCTTCCTGCTCCTGTTCCCGTCCGTCTCCAACTCCGACACCGAGGAGCTGCGGCGCTGGGCCACGCAAATCGACCAGGTGGTGGAGGGCGCGAAGGCGCGCGGCATCGACCTGGCCGTGCTGGACAGCAACCGCATCGCCGCGCGCATCTTCGCGCTGGTGAGCGCGGACGGGCCGCTCATCCTGGGGTCCGCCGCCGCGGTGGTGTTCGTCGTCATCCTGGTGAGCCTGCGCGGCTTCAAGCGCGCGTTGCTCGTCACCGGGCCGCTGTTCCTGGGCATGACGTGCCTGGCGGGGGGCATGTACCTCTTCGACGTCCAGCTCAACTTCATCAACGCGGTGGTGCTGCCCAACCTGCTGGCCATCGCCGTGGACAACTCGGTGCATCTGTTCCACCGGTACGAGGAGGAGGGGCCCGGCTCGCTCGGCAAGGTGGTGCGCCATACGGGGCTGGCGGCCGTGGTGGCCACGCTGTCCAACGCGGCCGGGTATGGCGCGCTGCTGGTCGCCAACCACCAGGGGCTGCGGAGTATCGGTCAGATTGCGCTACTGGGGGTCATGTGCACCTTCTTGGGGACCACGGTCTTCTTCCCTGCGCTGCTCGCCTTGCTGGAGCGGTGGACGGGGCGCGAGAATGGGGT
>NZ_JABXEP010000146.1:0-20329 GCF_013372605.1 Myxococcus sp. AM009 | reverse complement strand
CCCTCGTGCAGCCCCTCTCGGCGCAGCAGCGCTCCCAAGGCTTCGCCCGCCAGCCCATGTGCCTCCGCCAGCACGCGCAACTTCTCCTCGGGCGTCCACTTCTTGGGGCTGACGGGCTTCTCCTCGGGCGGGGGCGTCATGGCCGCCAACTTATTCGCCTCCCGCAACCACTGCGACAGCGTCGGCTGGGAGACGCCCACCTGGCGGGCCAACGCCGCGGCACCCACCGCGCCGGGGCCCACCATCCGCTTCACCATCTGCGCCTTGAATGCATCCGTGTACGACACTGCGTCCTGCCTGCTCTCGCCCCCTGGGCGTTGTCAGCTCGGCAGGTCAGCCGAGGCGACATCTTCCCTGACACAGGGGGCAACATCCAGGTGGCCTTCCTCGCCTTCGCGCTGGGGCTCACCGTGGGCGTGCTGTTCTTCGCCAACGGGCTGTCGCTCGGCGCGCTCACGTGGGTCTACCACTTCAAGGGGGTGGCGGACTGGTTCTGGGCGTGGATCCTCCCGCACGGCATCCCGGAGATCGCCGCCATCTGCATCGCGGGCGGGCGAGCCTCGTGCTCGGTATCCGTATCCGCTGTACGAACACCGTCTTCCGTAAGCCCAGGCGGGCGCTCAAGCTGACGGGGTGAACGGGACGCTTTCAGCGCGGCGACGACTGCTCTTCGGACGAGGCCGCAATCGGCTCCTGGACGGTGAGTTGGCCCACCTCGGCGTCGAGTTCGGCGGGGAGGAGGCGAGCGCGCGTAGCGGCCCAGTACTTGGGGGCGAGTTCGAGGTAGCGCTGGTGGGGCCAGTGGGCCAGGCCTGATGCGTTCTCGGGTGTCTGCGATTTCGTGAGGAGGCCGCGTGAGAGTGAGGGGCGGTGCGGCAAAGGTCCGCCGTTCGGCCGGGGCGCCGTGCGAATGGAGGAGAGTGGCAGCCAGAAGCGGGGGGAGGGCCGGCGAGCCCTCATGCGGGTGTGGGCAGGGCCTCGTGCCTTCGGCCATGGACGAGGGTGTCGCGCAGCAACTCGCACGCGCGTGTCCACTCCACGAGGTGACGGCCTTCCGGAGGCAGACGCGCTCTGAAGCAGGCCAGCAGGTTGAAGGCCAGCGCCCGCAGCCAGGCCACCACCTCCAGGGCCGTGCGCGTTGGGCGGCAGGGCTGGCGCGCGTCCTCGCCCAGGACGACGTCCAGCGTCCAGTTGTGTCGGTTTTCGATGCCCCAGTGCACCCGCACCAGCCGCAGCAATTGGTGGAAGTTGAAGACGGTGGTGTCCAGCGAGGTGACGAAGTAGCGGTAGTCCTCCGCCAGGAGGGGGTCCGCGTCGTCCCAGTGCTGCTGGCGCACTAGCAGCAACGTGCGCGCTCCAGGAAAGTCCACCTCGTCGGGCGTCAGCGCGTGCGTCCACAGCTCGCGCACCGCTGTCTGCCCATGCGCCCGCTCCCCGGTGCGCGAGCGGGCTGGGCACTGCTTGGAGGCGATGGCCCGCATGGCGTACTCGTGAAGGGTGGGCTGGTTGGCCTTCAACCCGAAGCAGTAGTGCTTGCCCAAATCTCGTACCAAGGCTGCGTTCTGCGCGGCCGTCAGCCCCGCGTCGGCCGTCACCACCCCAAAGTGCTCGCCAAAGGCTTCCACCACCCGCGGCAGCAACTGCCGGAAGGCGGGAGACTCACCCTCCTTGGCGCCGATGAATTCCAAGTCCAGGCAGGGGGCGGCCAGCGCGCTGGTGAACACGGCCCGCAGCGCGCCCAGTCGCCACAGTGCGCGGCCCACCTCGTCGTTGGCGACGGCCTCCAGCCCCTCCACCACGCCCTGGTGCGTCGTCCACAGGCTCTTGCCGTCCACGCTCACCACGCCCAAGGGAAATGGCAGGCGGGGGGCGCTCGAATCCTCCAGCACGCCGGACGCCTGGGCCTTCAACGTCTCCCTCAGGCCGTCCGCCTGCTGCTTGCGCAGCAGACGCCAGAGTGTCGAGCCCTTCACCGAGTGCGGCAGCTCCAGCCGCTTGCGCGTCCGCGCGCCCACATCCCCCGCCAGCTGCGCGGCCTGCTTCAGCCCGCTCTTGCCCACCGCGAAGCCAGCCACCACCAGCCCCAACAGGCCCAGGTGCTCATGGCGGGTGCCACGCGCGTCTCGCGGGTCTGTCACTCCTTCATCCCACGGCAGGCGCGCCTGTCTCAGCACGCGCCGCTGTTGGCCTCGAAGTCCACTCATGCTCGACTCCTTCTCGCCCCGGTCCACGCTGCTCGCGGAGCGGGGCGTAGGGGGGGATGGGGCTCGCTGGCCCCGTCCCTCCGCCTCCGGCTGCGGCGCTCAGTTTCGAGCACAGCCCACCCGCCAGGGAGCGATCATCCAGGGCACCCGTCAGGTGGTGCACGAATCCGGTCACCCCCTTCCGCGCGCAACCCCGCGACCCGACGACCCTTCTTCAAATCCGACCCCGAGAAAACGCATCAGGCCTGGGGGCCTGGGCTTGTTGGCCATGGCAAATCCACTCGCGGCGTCTTCTCCTGCCTCGCCGCGGCCTGGGGCGCCAGGCTCGCCCCCTCCGCTCCCGCGTGAGGGGAGCCGCGCTGGGCGTCGCGGACCTCTGGCTCATTGCAGACGGCGCGCGCGGGCTTCGGCGCTCACTCCGGTAGCTGAGGAAACCGCTCGAGGGCGAGCACGCCCCCGCCCCGCCCCGTCTCGAAGTGCTCCCGGAGCGCATACTCCCACCGAGCATCCAGGGGCAACCCGCGCAGCCACTCTTGCGTCCAGCCCTTCAGGGCATCGGCGCCCATGCAGAGGCGGGACACCCCGGAGAGGGTACCTTTGAGGAGGCCCCAGGATTTGCGAGCCGCGACCGCATCTGGAATGTGTACCTCCTCCGTGGAGTCCTCCTCCTCCAGTTCCTCGGTGGGCAGGACGGCGACACGATGGGCGGTGTTGACGTCAAGGCCCGTCAGCTTCCGGAACGAGCTGGCGGCGGCCGCCGCTACCGCGGGCCCGCCGGACTCCATGGCGCGAAGCACCTCCTCCATGAGGCCGGGATGGCCGAAGGTGCCAGCCAGCAGGAACCGCCCGGGGCCCAGCTCCCGCCGCCCCAAGGCTTGCTCGAAGAGCGGGAGGTCGACCTGGGCCCCCAGCACCGCCAGCAGCGTCAAGCTCGGAACGTGGTCGGGAGACGCCGGGGCCTTCGCCAGCGTCCTCAAGCTGGAGAGCAGCCACGGTTGCCGTGTCCAGGCGGCGGCCCACCGGGCGGCGTCCCGGACCCCGAAGGACGCGTCCGCGAGTGCCGTCGGGAAGCGCTGGGCAAGCCGCTGCCGGAAGAGCGCCTGGCCCGGGGCTTCGAGCCACCGGATTGGCAGCAGCGAGACGGTCCCCCACGCGGCGCGGCGGACGTCGGGTTGGGCCGCGCCCAGCAGGTCCAGGAGGCGGCCTCCCGGGTCGGGCAGCCCATGGAAGGCCAGCGCCTCCAGGGCTGCGGCGGCGTGACGCTCCGACGCTCCCGCCACGAGGCTCCTCAGTGCGTCCACATACCGCGCGGGGGGAGCGTAGCGGAGGGCGAGCCTGAAGCCCTCCCAGGCGGCGCCTTCCAGCCCGGCGGACAGCGCCAGCGTCTGGCGCGCCACGGCCGCGTCCTCCTGCAAGAGGAGGGCGTGCGCGGCGCCAAACGCGGCATACGCGTCCTCGGCCTCCACCAGGCGCGTGCGAAGGAGCGCCCAGGCCTCTTCCCCAGCCAGGACCAGGGCGTCGACATGGGCGGCGATGCGCTCATCCAACTGAACGAGCGCGCGAAAGTCGTACTCCTTGGAGCGCAAGGCCGCATGACGCTGCCGCCACAGCCACTCCACCTCGTCGACATGCACCTCCAGCAGGTCGACCATCCACTCTCCACCGCGAGCGAGCATGGACCGAATCTCAGGGCTGGGCGTTGGGGGCGGACGGGACCACCTCGAAGCGACCCAAGTCCAGGGTGAGCTGGCCTTCCATCGTCTCCAGGCCCCGCTCGCCGCGCGAGGTGAAATAGGTCAGCGCGGCCCGGTAGGCGCCAGGGGCGCTCAGCATCTTCTTGCGGACCACGAAGCGGAGCTCCGCGCCCGGCGTCAGCGTGAGACGCCGGCTCTCGGGAGGCTTCTGGCCTTCTGGCGGGTGCACGTTCTCCATCCCCAGCTCCATCCACAGGGAGTCCCCTTCCCCGAGCTGCCCGGGCGGCTTGTCCTTCGACACGAGCAGCCGGAGGTTGGTCCGGTCCGGGGCATGGGGGACGAAGGGGTTCTCCGTCTCGATGGCCTGGGCTCCCACGTTGCGCAGCGTGACCTCGAAGGAGACGGGCTTCTCCAGCGGGAAGCGCGGCGAGGTCGGCGCGCCTTCTCCCCGCAGCACCCGGAGCGGCCGCGTCAGCATGTGCTCGGAGGCCTTGCGCATCTCGTTCAGCAACGGATCCAGGGCGTCCGGGACGGCGTGGAGGGGGAACGTCCGCGTGTCGATGTCCTCTCCGTCGGAGCTCTCACCCACCGACACCGTCTTCGTGTCGGGCGACAGCTCCGTGGTCACCGGCAGGGCGCTGAAGTCAATGTCGCCATGCAACTGCTTCAGCCGCGCGTACGTCCCCGGGGACAGCTCGGCCTCGTAGTAGCCAATCTCCTGCCGTCCCAGGAAGTTGTTCGACAGGTCCACGGAGCCCTTGCCGGTCGGAGGAAACGCGGCGCCCAAGGAGCCATTCGGCAGGTCCATGAACAGCACCAGGTAACCCTTGCTCATCACGTCTCCTTCGCGCTGGAAATGACTGCCAGCGTCAGGTCGTCCCTGGGACGACACGGGGCGCGACTCCCTCCGCGTGGCAGTGGGCGCGGCGCCCAGGAGTCCCAGCGCCAATGGCAGCCAGCCCAGGCCGCGGACTCCCCACCGGTAATCTGTCATGCCCATCCGCCTAGAGCGACAGCAGGCGGGTGGGCCCGATGAGTCCCTTGACCTTCGCGTCGAACCAGTCATGGAACGCCTTCAGGTGATGGGGAAGGACCCGGGCCCCGCTCGCCATGACACTGGTTGGGATGTTGGTGTACTTCCGGGCCGGGTCGCAGGCCCCTTCTGGATATTCGTCATACATGCCGATGAGGTGACCGAACTCGTGGGCGCGCACCGCCTTCGGAACGCCCGCGAGCTTCTCCCACCAGTCATGGGAGAACCACCACTTGCCGGGCTTGCCCCACTGGGACGGGTCATTGGCCCCCGCATAGAGCTTCACCTTCTTGCCGTGCCCCTGGCCCCAGAGGCACTTGATGCGGATGCGAAACGAGCAGCAGCCATTCTTGCTGGAGCAGGCGCAACTGTTGCCCCGCTTGCACTTGATGCGATGCAGCCGGTAGCGGTTGTCCCAGACCCGCTCGACTTCCTTCTTCCAGGCCCGCCGCCGCTGAGCGGTGCTGAGCGCCCCTGGCTGGAGGTCGAAGTCCACCTTCCGCGTCACCACCAGCTCTCCCCTCTTCAGCTCGATGTCGTAGCAGGCCTCCCAGGCGTAATGGGTCGTGGTGTCCTTGACCCACTTCTGCTTGCCCAGGATGACCTTCTTGACGAACTTCGGCGTCTGGAGGGTCTTCGGGCCCACCAACTGCTTCGCGACGGGCTCGGGGGCCTTCAGCAACAGCTCCTTGCTGGAGGCCTGCTGCCCCTTGAACAGTTCCTGCCGGGCGGAGACCTTCACCTCCTCCTGATATGGCCCCCGTCGCGTCACCCAGCGCGGGTTGGCCTTGTTGCCAGCGAGCTTCGCCTCGAGGGTGCCGACGACGGACTTGGGGTTGCCCGCGCGGTGGACGCGCACCGCGAGCGACTGCTCCGGCGGGCAGTTCTTCGTCTGGACATTGAGGGTGGCCTCGTCCCCGCAGCACGCGTCGGCGCGGGCCCACGCCAGCTTCACCACCTCCGGATCCTCCGGGTCCTTGACCTGATTGGCGCCAGCGCCGCTGGCGAGCGTGTTCGCCTGCACCTCCGACGCGGGCGGCGTGTTGGTGGGAGAGCCGCCGTTCTGCAACATGATGTCCGACAGCCGGAAGACGTTCTGCCCCTCGACCTTCACGTCGAAGGAGTACATCTTCGGGTAGGCCTTGCCCTTGATCTTGTTCGAGGCCACGCCCATGGCGCTGCCAGCCTCGTCCCCCGTGCTCAGCGCGAAGTGCGAGGACTTGAGCATGAAGGGATTGCCATCCGCGGTGACGGTCCGGCTGCCGCTGGCGGTGTCCGCCGACTGCGCCACGTTGGGGTAGGGAATGGGAACGGGGCCAGCGGGCGAGGGCGTCTTGCAGACGTCCGGGAACGCCATGGAGACGCCCCCACTGTCCTTGTGGACGACCGTCAGGTGGTTCACGACCACAGTCGAAGGCATCAACGCTCTCCTGTCTGGGAAAGAGAGAGCGCGGCCCGCTCGCCGCGCTCCGAGGTGGACGCAATCAGGATGCGCGGACACCGTGCGTAGCCGCGCTGAAAGGCATGCAGGGCCAGCCCCACGGCCACGGCCGCCGAGGCGGCGCCCACGTCACCGAGGCTGTCCGCGGGATGCCACAGACGCCAGCCCCGGGGCAGGTCTCCCAGGCAGCGCGTCTCGATGAGGGCCCATTCGAGGAAGCGCCAGCGCTCTCCGTTCAAGTCATTGATGACGTGACCGAAGCCGGTCGCGCCTCCCACCGTCGCCAGCACCGCTTGCAGGGCTCGGGTTAGCGCCTGGCCCCGCACCGGGGCCTCTGGTGTCCAGGGAGGCTCCTGCTCCAGCGCGACCGCGTCGACATGGGCCAACAGGGGCACTCCGCGACGGCGGGCGTCGGACTTGCGCTCCAGGACGAGGAAGGCGGAGGCCTCGCCTGGGATGATTCCGGAGCTGACGCCCGGGATTTTGAGGCGCTCCGCCTCCAGATGCGCCTGCAAGAAGGTGCTGTCCAGCAGCGAGTCCACTCCTCCGACGAGGCAGACGTCCGCAGCGCCGTCCTGTAGTGCGGCGCTGGCCCAGGCGATGCCAGCCAGTCCGGACACATGCTCCAGGGAGACGAGCTGCACCCGGAGGGACTCCGGGGCCTGCGGGAAGAGGTCCTCCGCGAGGTGGAGGGTGAGCTCCTGGAGGTCCTCCGGGGACACGCCCGGCCGGTCCGGGTAGGGCGTCCCCAGGTAGACGTGGACCCGAACGCGCCTGCCGGAATGCCCTCCCTGCGCCAGCCCGAACAGCCTGGCGCTGAACAGGGCCTCGGCCAGGGGCATCTCCACGAGGTCGAGCAGCTTCTCCACCCAGGAGCGGTCCCCCAGGTCAGGGCGGGTGAAGGACGCGGTGAGGCCTTCCTGCCCCGCACCATCCACACCGAAGTGAGGCCACGGAGTGAAGCGCTTCAGGCCGGCACGCAGGGACGCGCAGGACTGGACGGCGTGACGCCCGATGGGGGTGCGCATTCCCAGCCCCGTGACGCAGATGGGCTCACGCGACATGAGCGCCTCGCGCGAGCTGGATCTTGACCCAATGCAAGGAGGGCACCCGGCCATGGATGACCCACCGCGCGCGCCACACGAGCGTCAGCAGCTTGCGCTCGCAGTCCATGTGCACGGTGTCGCAGCGGCACGGCGGCGTCTCGCGCGCGGCGCCCAGCTTGACGATGACCTCCGGCCGCAGGGACGGGAGCGGAAACTCCAGCACGCCCTCGGGCGTGGCGCCGACAACCTTCACCGGCTCGCCGCCCTGGACATATCCGGACAGCCGCTGGTCCGCGGGGGCCACGAGGTGGTGGTGCTCATCGAAGTCCTCCGGAAGCAGCGGGAGCCGCTCCCTCTGCCATGCGCCGTCATACGTCCCGGCAAGGCGGGCGCGCGGCGTCCAATGCGGAGGTAGTGGGCCGAAGCCGCAAGGCGGGGGGCGCTCACGCGTCGAGCGAAGCGGCGCTCGGGGATCCTCCAGGTTGGGCAGGGGCAGCCCATCCAGCCCGCGACGGGAGCGCGTGGAGCGGAAGCCCCGCCCTACGGGGTTCGCCTCACATCGCTCCGGGTATTCAGGATGGCTGTCGTCAGTGCCTCCGAAGGCCCGCTCCCACGTCAGTTCCATGCGCTCGAAGGGACGGGGGGACGACAGGGAAGGAATCCCGAAGGAGGTGTCCCAGACGCGTTCGCCGAAGACCTGGACACCCTTGGTGATGGCCCCCACCTGGAGCGCCACGAGCACCTCCGTCCTGGAGCGGCGGCCCGCGTAGGCGAATCCGTCGAGGAGGACATCCGTCGCGGGCTTGAACGGCGCCAGGTCGGAAGCGCGCAGCAGACTCGACCGCGCGGGCGCTCCCCGGTACTCGTCCGCCAGGGTGAGCGGCGCCTGCGCTGCCGCGACGACGGCTCGGCCCTCCTGGAGGGAGAAGGTGGCCTTGACGACAACCAGCAACGATTCGCGTCCCGTTCCATCAAGGAAGACGAAGCGTCCCGCTGTGAAGGGCGTCAGATTGTAGAGGTCCATGAGACGGGCCCGCGAGAAGGTCGGCCAGCGTGAACTCTACCCGGCGGTACGACGTCCACCGTGTGCCCAGATGTGGGGTCCATCCATCCTGTGGCGTGACACAGCGTACCACCAAGGGCCACGCCACCACGTCTGGACATCGAGAGTACAAGCAGAATGCGGGCGGCGCTGACGCACCATGCCCCGGTGCGCGTGTCCCTTCGGTAGACCTGCCTGAGCAGCTGCACTCAAGCCTTTGACTCTGCTCCACTTTTCTCTATCACGTTAAACGGACGCGGTTGCCCTCAGAAGAGCAGGCAGACGCAGCAGGGCTGCCATTGGTACCACTCTCCCTGGGACGCCCGAATTTCAAGTCGGACTATTTCCAGTCTTTGACGACGGACAGGCACGCTCCCTCAGAGTCCGCGCACCTGAACAGCAACTCTCGTAAATCCGCCCTGTGCCACGCGTTGCGCAAAGTGCGGGAGCGCCACGAAATCGGGGCATGCTCAGTCACCTCACGACCAGCGATTGGAGGGCAATCTTCAGACGGAGGACACCAGACCGCGCCCTCCGCGCGCAACGCCCGACGCCCAGCGCGTCAGCCGACCGTGACCTTCCGCACGCCCCGAGCCTCCAGCAGCGCGGGCAGCCGCTCACGCTGGTCGCCCTGAAGCACCAGCGTGTCGTCCTCCACCACGCCGCCGCAGCCGAGCGAGTTCTTCAGCGCCTTGAGCCACACCTCGCGCTGAGCCGCGGGCAGCGCCAGGTGCTCCACCACCGTGACTTCCTTGCCGCCACGGCCCTTGCGCTCCATGCGCACCACCGCGCGCGCGGGGCCCTTGGGCTCGGCCTTCACAGACGCCTGAGCCACGGGCGCGGCGGGCGCCTGGGGCAAGGCCTCCCGCTGCACCGAGAGCGCGGCGAACGGATTGTTGAACGGAGCCGCCGGTGCCGCTGGCGGCTCCCCCTTCTTGTCGCGCTTGCCCATGGCCCGGGTGCCGCGTCCTCAGTGGTTGTGACCCGCGTGGTCGTCGTGGCCACCGGCCGGGCGCGGGCGCGGCGGGGGCAGCACGTCGAAGGCGGGGGCGCTCGGGTTGCCGTCCGCCATCACCAGCGCGTAGATGAACGGCGCGGAGGGCATCACCTCGCGGCCATTCACCAGCACCAGCGGCGTCCCCTGGATGTGGTGGCGCATGGCGTAGCGAGAGTCCTCTTGAATCTTCGCCGTCGTCGCCGGGCTGTTCATGCACACCTCCAGCTGCGAGCGCGGCACCGAGCCAGAAGACGCAATCTCCACCGCTCGCTCCGTGTCCAGCACGGCCTGCGCGGCGAACATCTTCTCCCGCAGCTCCCAGTAGTCCGGCGCGCCCTCCAAGCAGATCTGCGCGCGGGCCGCCACGCAGCGCACGCTGGGCGCGTCCGGCCCACGGCGAGGAATCGCCGGGTTGCACGCCCCATCCAGCGGGAACTGGCGAGCCTCCAGCGACAGCTTCCCCTCCGGGACGCGCTTCTTCAGCGCGGACAGCTCCTCCACCAGCATCTTGCAGTGGGGGCACTTGCTGTCCGTCCACTCGACAATCTTCACCGGCGCATCCACCGGCCCATAGCGATGACGCGCGGGCGACGCGGCGGGCTGCGGCGTCTCGCTGCGGTACGCAGCCAGCGAGTCCGAGATGAACTGCTGATGCTGCGGCGGCAGCGAGCGCAGGAACTCCTCCAACGACGCGGGCGGAGGCGGCGGCGTCTGCGGCGCCACGCCCGGCATCGGCGCGCTGGCCACCTGCGGCACGGGCGGCAGCAACGCGGCACCGGACGCCTCCGACGCCTTGGGCGTGGCCCGGCCGGGCAGCAGCGTCGCCAGGAAGACCGCGGCCGTGACGCCCACCGTCCACTTCAGCGTGGCGCCCCACTCACCCGCGCCGGGCAGCAGCGGTCCGGGCAGGCCCTTCCAGGCCACGCCCGCGAAGGCCACCACCAGCGCATAGGTCGCCAGACACGTCGGGCACAGCGCGCCCGACTGCGCGCTGGCCACGACGAAGACGGCCACGGACACCAGGCCCGCGACAGCCACCAGCCGCAGCCCGTTGGCGGCCGGACGCACCGGACGGCCCGAGCGGGCCCACGCCAGGAACAGGGCGGACAGGCCCACCGCGGCCAGGCCCCACACGAGCCCCAGGGCCGCCACGGGCAGGCCCACCAGGTCATGCACGCGGCTGGCGAAGGGGGAGTTCCACACCGTCTCGCAGTTCACCGTGTCGGAGACGCCGCACACGGTGGAGCCGCCACCGCGCAGGGTGAGCAGCTGCATCCACTGGAAGATGGACAGGCCACTCTCCGCGAGGCCCAGGACCAGCAGCGCCAGCGCGCCACGAGTCGCCACGGGAGTGGGCGAAGGGGAAGACGTCGAGCTCATGCATGCTCCGGGGGCGGGGACATCAGAACGAGGAGGCGGGCGGCGTCAGGGCCGTCGTTGGCGACGCCGTGCTCGGCGCCCGCGGGGGCGAAAATGGCGGCGCCAGGGCCGTGGACTTCCTCTTCGGCGCCCACGCGAAAGCGGCAGCGCCCGTCGAGGACGACATACACCTTGTCCGACGCGGCGTGGCGGTGGGGCTTCTGGGCCTGCCCCGGCTGCAGGCAGTACACGTCCAGGAAGAACCGGCCGGACTGGAAGACGTTGTGCTTCAGGAGCTTCTCTGGCGAGAAGTCCTGGAAGGACGACAGGTGCTTCACATCCATCGTGGCATTCGCTCCTTCGCCTCTATATAGCGACGGACATGGAACCGCTGTCTCTGCATTTTCTTCACGAGAAGGCGGGCGCCCGCTTTGGCGCGGTGGGCGGCCGGGAAACCGTGGCCGGGTATGGAGACTCGGAGGAAGCGTACCGGGCGGCCAAGGCGTCCGTGGCCCTCCATGATGCCTCCTACCGCGAAACCCTCAGAATCACTGGAGAAGACCGAGCCTCCTTCCTACACGGGATGGTCACCCAGGAGGTGAACAACCTGCCCGTGGGCACCGCGGCATATGCCGCCATGGTGACAGCCAAGGGGGCCATGGTGGCGGATGCCCGCATCCTCAAGCGGGAGGCGGACCTCCTCCTGGATGTGGAGCCCGGCACCGGCGCCAAGGTGCGGGACTTCCTGGACAAATACCTCATTTCCGAGGACGCCGAGCTGCACGAGGCCACGGGGGAGCTGGCCCTGCTCCGGCTGCTCGGGCCCCGGACGGCGGACGTCCTGTCGGCCGCCCTGGGCAGCCCCCATGCGCCGCTGTCGCACCATGCCGCCCGCACGGGCACGCTGGCGGGCCAGGAAGTCTGGCTGCTGGGGAGCACCGCCATCGAGCCCCACGGCGTCGACGTGTGGGTGCCGCGCGCCGGGCTGGAGGCCGCCTGGCAGGCCCTGTCCAACGCGGGCGCCGCTCACGGACTGAAGCCCCTGGGCTTCGAGGCCCTGGAGCTGCTCCGCGTGGAGGCCGGCGTGCCCCGGTACGGCCAGGACATGGTGGACACCACCATTCCCCTCGAAGCCAACCTGGCGAACGCCATCTCCTACAACAAGGGTTGCTACATCGGGCAGGAGGTCATCGCCCGAGCCACCTTCCGCGGCCACATGAACCGCAAGCTGACGGGGCTGCTGCTGGGCGACGCGGACGTGGCCCCCGGCACCGAGCTGCGGCGCGGGGAGAAGAAGGTGGGCTGGCTGACCAGCGTGGTGCAGTCGCCTGTCGCGGGGCAGCGGGTGGCCCTGGGCTACGTGCACCGGGACTCGCTGGAGCCGGGCACCGAGCTGACCCTGGCGACGGGCCCCGCCACGGTGAAGGTGGCGTCCCTCCCCTTCTCTGCGTGAAACAGTCCCAGCATACTGGTGAGCCATGTCCCCTGGCTCACCGAGCACCCTGCTTCGCCCCGCGCTGCTGCTCGCGGCGCTGTCCCTCTTCCTGACGGGCTGCTTCAACGTCGAGCAGGACCTCTGGATCGAGCCAGGCGGTTCGGCGCGGCTGGTCGTCGACATGGGGATGCCCAAGTCATTGACGGCCCTGGCGCGGCTGGGCGGCGATTCGAACGCCAAGGAGGCGCTGCTCGCGAAGGCGCGCGAAGCCGAGCAGGCGCTGCGCCAGGCCCCGGAGGTCTCCCAGGTGATGCTCCGGGACTACGAGAAGGAGGGTCAGGTCCATCTCGTCTACGACGTGACGGTGAAGGACGTCACCCGGCTCCCGGAGCTCTACCGCCGCGCCGCCGAACAGCACGGCAAGGGCCAACCGTCGTCGCCGAAGGATGCGTGGGACGTCCGCATCGAGCGCCAGGGCGGGGACTACGTCTACACCCAGCGCTTCAACCCGGAGAAGGCCTTCGCCGCGCCGGCCGGCATCGGTGACGACGCCGCGGAGCAGGCCGCCCAGGAGCTGGCGAAGAGCATGGTGAAGGCCATGCTCGTCAACAACCGCCTCACCCTCCGCATCCACGGCCCTGGCATCGGCGAGACGAACGGCACGGTGAACGAGCAGAAGGACACCGTGGAGTGGAAGCTCAACCTCGCGGAGCTGATGGACGCCCCCGCCGAGGGCCGCGAGCTCCGCGCCGTCATCCACGGCGGCGAGCCGCTCTGGCTGTGGCCGGCGGTGCTGGGCGTTCCCCTCGCGGTGCTGCTGCTGACGGTCGCCGCCGCCCGGAGGCGCCGGGGCGTCGCCACCCGATAGCTCGCCGCCCCTGGCACGCCTGTCATGGTGCCCCTGCCGTTGCGGTCCCTCCGCATCAATCATTTCGAGGGCTTCTCGCTGGAACGGACCTTGCTGACGCAGGCGTCCGAGCATGCGCCCCACGCCTTCGCTGACATGGCTGTCCTTCATCACCGGCATGACGGTCATGGCGTCGGAGATGGCGGCGTCACGACTGATGGCGCCCTACTTCGGCAGCAGCACGCCCGTCTGGGCCGCGCTCATCTCCCTGGTCCTGGGTGGGCTCGCGTTGGGCGCGCGGTTGGGAGGCCGCGCGGCGGACCGCTCGGGGCGCCTGACGCCGCTGCTGAGCGCGCTCTGCCTCAGTGCGCTCGCCCTGGCCCTGCTGCCCTTCCTCGCGCGGGCGCTGCTGCCCGGCGCCACGGCCGCGGTGCTGGGGGGGCGCCCCGTGGAGGGATTGGGCCGCGTGGCCTTGCTGCTGGTGGTGGCGGTGCCGCCCCTGCTGGTGCTGGGCGCGGTGGGGCCCTACGTGCTGCGCGTGGGGCTGGCGGGCGTGGCGTCAGCGGGCGCGCATGCCGGACGGCTGTCTTCCGCGTCCACGGTGGGCAGCATCACCGGGACGCTGCTGGCGGCCTTCGTCGTGCTGCCGCTGCTGGGCACCGCGCGCACCATGGCGCTCTTCGCGGCGGCGCTGGGGCTCACGGCCTCCTGGCGCCTGGGGTGGCGGTGGCGGCTGCCCGCGGTGGGCGTGCCCGTGGTGGCGCTGGCCTTGGGCGTCCACGCCCTGCCCCGCGGCCCCCAGGCCGTGGAGGTGGCCGAGTCCCCCTATGCCTTCATCCAGGTGGTGAAGGACGAACACGGCACCCGCTCGCTCGTCTTCGATGAGGGCTACGCGGTGCAGAGCGTCCACCGGCCCGGCCTGCCGGTGCGCGGAGAGGTCTTCGGGCACTACCTGCTGGTCCCCGCCATGGCCCAGACAGCGCCACGAGCGCCCCGGGTGCTGGTCCTGGGTCTGGGCGCGGGCACGAGCGCCAGGGGCCTGCGGGAGACGTACCCGGGCGTGGAGGTGGTGGGCGTGGAGCTGGACGCGGAGGTGGTGCGGCTGGGCCGTGCGCACTTCGACCTGCCCTCCGAGGTGGAGGTCCACGTGGGAGACGCGCGCGCCTTCCTCACGCGCGACACCCGCCAGTACGACGTCATCCTGGTCGACGCGTTCCGCTTCCCTTACGTCCCCTTCCACCTGACGACGCGCGAGTTCACCTCCGCCGTGGCCGCCCGCCTGAGGCCCGGTGGCGTGGCCTGCTTCAACGTGGGGCGCTACGCGCAGGAGCGCGCGGTGGTGGAGGCCGTGGGCGCCACGCTGGCCACCGTCTTCCCAGAGGTCCGGGCCGCCGACGCGCGCAACCACAGCAACACGCTGCTCTTCGCCGGAGCCCCGGGGCTCGCGGAGCGGCTCGCGGAGCGCACACCGTCACTGCCCGCCTCGCTGCGCCCGCTGGCGGAGCGCGTGGCCGGAGAGCTGAAGCCGGTGCCCGCGGGTGAGCCGCTGACGGACGACCTGGCCCCGGTGGAGCTGCTCACGGACGCCATCCTCCTGCGGGCCCTGTCGAGCGGGAAGCGGCTCCAATGAAGCGCCTGCCCGGCATGCCGGAGTTCCTCGCGCCGCTGCCCCTGTGCGCGGTGGCGCTGATGGCGGTGAATGACCGCTGGCTCAAGCCCGCCTTCCACAACGCCCTCACCGGCAAGCTGTCCGACGTCGCCATCTGCTTCTTCCTGCCGCTCTACGTGTCCGCGCTGCTGGCGCTGGTGACGCGCTGGCCCAGGGCGCGCCGGGTGGCCGTGGGCGCGGTCTTCACCGTGTGCCTCTACACCGCGCTCAAAGTCTCCCAGCCCGCCGCGGACCTCTTCTGTGCGCTGCTGCGGCCCCTGGGCGTGCCGCTCGGCATCCGGAGCTTCCGCGCCTGGGCCGACCCCACCGACCTCGTCACCTTGCCGCTCGTCTGGGTGGCGGTGCGCTACAGCCGCGCCACCACCCGCGAACCGCCGTGCCTCCCCGCCTCGTCCCCCACTGGAGTCAACGCGTGAAAGTCATCCTGATGAACCTCGCGGCCACCGCCGCGCTCGCCACCACGGCGGTGCTGCTCGTCGCGGACTCGGGAGGGAAGGACTGCTACCAGCCCGCCCAGAGCGTCACCTTCGACGTGGGCCACAACACCTGTGGAGCGCCGGGCCTCCTCCAGGTGAGCACCCCTCAAGACGACTGCCGCCTCGACGTGGCGGTGGAGGAGCGCACGGGGCTGCCCACCAGGGGAGCTGTCTACGCGGGCACGGTGGACATCCTCCAGGGCGACAACTGGTACCTGGCGGATACGAACGTCGTCATCACCTTGAGCACCGACGGAGGAACCCCGCCCGCCGACGCGGGCAGCGGCACGGCGGTCGAGGTCAACCGCGCGTGTGAGGTCCTGCGCGAGGGCGAGGTCCTCCGGCTGAAGTGCACCGCGCGCGAGGCGGACCTCGGCAACGAGCAGGTGCACGCCTGCGAGGCCGTGCTCACCCCGCGCTGAGCACCCCGGCGGCCAGTGCCCACGCCGCCCAGCACCCACTCAGCGGCGGCCACGCCCGGACAGGCGCAGCCGCCACACACCGCTCAGGCGGGGACCGCGTCCGGCTGCCGGTCGGGCTGTGCGGCCTGGAAGGCGGGCAGCGCCTGGCACTCGGCTTCGATGCGCAGCAGCGTGGGGTACGGCGCCACGTCCACGCCGAAGCGGCGCGCGCCGTAGAGCTGCGGCACCAGGCACACGTCCGCGAGCGACACCGCGTCCCCGACACAGAAGCGCCCCGCGGTGGACCGCACCGCCGTCTCCAGCGCCTCCAGCCCCCGCGCGTTCCAATACGCCGACCACGCCTTGTCGTCCGCGTTCAGCACCTGCTTGAGGCGCTGCATCACGGACAGGTTCTGCAGGGGCTGGATGCCGGAGTTCACCAGCTCCGCCAGCATCCGGGACTGCGCCCGGAGGAACGCGTCAGCGGGCAGCAGCGCGGGCGCCGGGAAGCGCTCCTCCAGGTACTCCAGCACCGGCAGCGACTGGGACAACCTGCGCACCGAGCCATCCGCCTCCGTCCACTCCAGCGTGGGCAGCGTGCGCATGGGGTTGACCGCCCGGTACGCGGCGCCGTGCTGCTCGCCGCCGTCCTTCACCAGGTGCACCGGCACGTAGTCGAACTTCAGCCCCTTCAGGTGCAGGCCGATGCGCACCCGCCACGACGCGGAAGAACGCCAGTAGCTGTAGAGCCGCAGCCCCGTCATGGCACCTTCACCACCTTCTGGGCGATGCGGCCGAACACGCTGCGGCCTTCGGCATCCGTCATCTCGATGTCGATGGTGTCGCCCGGCTTCATGAAGGGCGTCTTTGACTCGCCCTGCTCAATCTTCTCAATCATCCGGCGCTCGGCGAGGCAGGAGATGCCGCGCTCGCGGTCCGCGTTGGACACCGTGCCGCTGCCCAGGATGGTGCCCGCCGTGTAGCTGCGCGTCTTGCACAGGTGCTGGATGAGGTCGAAGAAGGAGAAGTGCATCTCCGGCCCCGCGTCCGTGTCGCCCACCTGCTGCCCGTTGAGCACCGAGCGCAGCCGCAGGTGGATGCGCCCGTCGCGCCAGGCCTCGCCCAGCTCGTCCGGCGTCACCGCGAAGGGGCTGAAGGCCGTGGCCGGCTTGCTCTGGAAGAAGCCGAAGCCCTTGGCCAGCTCGTTGGGGATGAGGTTGCGCAGGGACACGTCGTTGGCCAGCATCAGCAGCTTGACGTGCGGCGCCGCGTTCTCCGCCTTCGTGCCCTGGGGCGTGTCACCCAAAATGGCGCAGACCTCGGCTTCGAAGTCCAGGCCCCAGGCCTCGTCGGCCAGGGGGATGTCGGCGGTGGGCGCCAGGAAGTCCCCGGAGCCGCCCTGGTACACCAGCGGGTCCGTCTTCAACGTCTCCGGCGGCTCGGCGCCGCGCGCCTTGCGCACCAGGATGACGTGGTTGAGGTACGCGCTGCCGTCCACCCATTCGTAGGCGCGCGGCAGGGGCGCGTGCAGGGCGCCGACGTCCAGCGGGCGGCTCTGCACCGTGCCCGCCTCCAGTTGGGCGTCCAGCGCGCGCAGCTGCGGCTCCTTCGTCTCCCAGTCGTCCAGCGCGGCTTGCAGCGTGAGCGCCACGTTGGTGGCCAGCGCATAGGCCGAGTTGTCCCGCTTGACGACGATGAGGCGGCCGTCACGGGTTCCGTCCTTGAGCGTCGCGAGCTTCAATGCCGGGCTCCCCGGCGGCCCCTGAGGAAGAACGGCCGGGCCGCCTCGTGTGTCTGGGCTTTTCCGCCGGGGATTCCGGGGTGTCAAGCAAGACGGACACGCGCCGCGGGAGAAAAGCGAACGGCCGACACGCCGCGAAAAGAAGCGCACGGGCGAAAACCGGCCGCCCGTGCGCTCCTTGCTGCGTCAGTCACTCACGCCCGGAGCGGATTCACGACCTCGGGGCAGTGCCAATACGTGTACTCGCAGGCCTCCTGCTCGGCATCGCAGGGCACCTGGATGATGGTGATGGCCTCGCACGGATGGCGGGGCGCCTGGTCCTGGCCTCCACCCCTCGTGCGGCCTTCGTCGGGGACCGTCCCCTGGGTCTCCAGCGCGTCCTTCGCGGCTGGAGGGGGCGTCACCCCCGGCAGCAGGCCCGGAGCGGCGCCCAGCACCGCGCCCAGGACGTACAACTTCGTGTTCATGAAACCCCCTTGCCGGGTGCAGCCGCCGTCGCGCCCCTTCGGCGCGCCGGTACCGGAGCAGCGGCAGGGACGTCAGTACCAGGTGGGTCTGACATTTCCTGCCCTTCCGGACAGGACCGGGAAGGCGCCGCCAGGGCGCCCCATCCGCCCCCCCGCCCTAGACGTGTCACCGGCTGCGGCTAGGATGGCGCGCCCGCCCGGAGCCCGTCACCGTCATGCCATTCCAGATTACCGTTCACGCGCAGGACCGCATCCTCGAGGTTGTCTATCCCCCGCAAGTCACCACCGCGGACCTGGCCGAGTACCTGGCCGATGTGAAGAAGGCCATCAATGACCTGGACGGTGAGTGGTCCGCCCTGGTGGACCAGTCCCAGCTCCGGGTGATGCCCAGCGACGTGGTGACGGCCATGGCCAGCCTCAACGCCTTCGCCCAGCTCCACGGCATGAAGCGCTCAGCCCGGGTCGTCACGGATGCCCCCTCCGGGCTCCAGGCGTGGCGGATGACGAAGCGCGCCATGCTGAGCATCCCCACGCGCACCTTCGAGACGCGGGGGGAGGCCCTCCAGTGGCTGCGTGACCCCGACGCGGACTGAGGCTCGCGGCGGCCTGTGCGCCTGCCGACAGCAGGAACGCCTTTTTTCACCTATATTGCGCCGGTCCGCCCCTGACGGGGTTGGGCTTCACATCTCCCGTAGGAGTGGTTGTCTCATGCGTATCCCCCGGACCGACGCCCGCAGGAAGCTGCTCGGCGCGCTGTTGTGTACCTTCTCCGTCGCGGCCTGTGGGCCGGCCTCGGAGGGCGAGCCCGCTGGCAGCGGCGCCACCGAGCAGCCCGTCGTCTATGGCAACGACGACCGGATGGACGTGTACGCGCACCCCGACGCCACCCTGCGACAGTACGCCATGCAGGCCAGCGCCGTCATGGTCGACCCGTACGAGATTGACGACTCGGACCCCAACAACATCGTCTTCGACAGCCCCACCCTGGGCGAGTGGGTCAACCTCTGCCCGGGCCAGCGCTTCATCGACGACCCGTCGCCCGGCTACTGCTCGGGCACGCTCATTGACGATGACCTCCTGCTGACCGCCGGCCACTGCGTGACGGACGCGGCCGACTGCAGGGACTTCAAGTGGGCCTTCAACTTCTACCGGCCTGACGCGAACTCGGTGCAGACCATGACCACGCAGGACATCTTCAGCTGCAAGGAGATTGTCGTGCGGCGGGAGAACACCTCCAGCGGCCGCACGCTGGACTACGCCATCATCCGCCTGGATCGTCCGGCGACGCCGCGCTTCACGCCCGCGCCCATCCGCCCGGGCAACGCCGCCATGACGACGGGCGCCAACGTGGCCGTCATCGGTTCGGGCAGCGGCATCCCGCTCAAGATTGACTCGGGCGGCACGGTCCGCAACGGCCGCGCCAGCACCCTGGACTACTTCACCGCCAGCACCGACACCTTCGGTGGCAACTCCGGCTCGGCCGTCTACGACATGACGAGCCACACCATCGCCGGCATCCTGGTGCGCGGCGCACTGGACTACGTCTATCAGGGCAGCTGCCGCGTCGTGAACGAGTGCAGCCAGGACGGTACGGACTGCGCTGGCGAGGACATCACCTATGTCCGCCCGGCCATCGAGGCGTTCTGCGCCGCCAACACCAGCGTCCGGCTGTGCAACACCACGCCGCCGCCGGCGACGTCCTTCGACTTCACGGCCAGCAACACCAGCAACGCCACCGTGAACACCACCCGCCACGCGGTGGAGCTCACCGCCGGCCAGAGCCTCACCGTGGGCACCTGCGGCCTGACGGGCGCCAGCTTCACCGGCGACACGTGGCTGCGCGTCAATGGCCCCAGCGGCATCGAGGTCGCCTCCAACGATGACGGCTGCGCCACGGGCCGCGGCTCCAACGTGACGTTCACCGCCGGCGCGGCCGGGACGTACGAAATCATCGCGGGCTGCTACGCGGAGACCAGCTGCGGCGGCACGGTGACGTGGACCATCGGCGCGGCGACCCCGCCGGCCACCTCCGGCACGTTCAGCTACAGCTCGGTCAACTCCAACAGTGCGCGGCAGAACACCACCCACGAGGACGTCACCCTCACGTCGGGCCAGCGCCTCTCCTTCGGCACCTGCAACGTGGCGGGCGCCTCTGGCACGGGTGACTCGTTCCTCCGCCTGTTCAACGCCGCCGGCACGCAGGTGAAGTTCAACGACGACGGCGCCGGGTGCGGCTCGCTGTCCCACGCCACCTACACGGTGCCGGCGGGCGCGGGCGGCACGTACCAGATTCGCGCGGGCTGCTACGGCAACACCAGCTGCAGCGGCACGGTGGGCTGGACCGTCCAGTAGTCACACGCCACGCAGAAGGTGGGCACCGCGGGGCGCGTCACTCTTCACGGAGTGACCGCCCCGCTGTCGCGTCTGGCCAACGCCCCCCCACGCAGTGATGGACGGACAGCAGGCAGGCCCCACCC
>NZ_JABXEP010000145.1:0-20482 GCF_013372605.1 Myxococcus sp. AM009 | reverse complement strand
GCCGCCTCCCACGCCGCCGCCACCCCCTCCGCCCAGCAGCGGTGTCGCGTCGGGGTTGAGCACGTTGTACTGGACGGAGACTGTGCCGGTGAGCGTGGGTAGCAGCGCGGCCAGGGCGATGCGCTGCACGCCCGCCGCGGCCTCCACCTGGGCCAGCGCGGTGTACAGGCTGGTAGAGCGCTGCCGCAGCAGTTGCAGCGCCTCGTCCCAGGTCGCCACCTGCATGGCGGCCGAGGGGATGGGCTCCAGCAGCGGGTCGGACACGGGGAACTTCGGCGGCTCGGGTGTCTCCGGGGAGAGGGCGGGCGCGCGAGCCGCGGGGGGCTCCACGCCCGCGTCGGTGTCGGAGCCCGTCTGGGCCAGCAGGAGGTTGGAGTGGGACAGCAGGGCTGCAAGCAGCAGGGCATTCATGGGAGCGCGCGCACAGGTAGGAAGCGCGCTGCCCCGCCACCACGGCCGCCAGGGCTGCCCTGCGTCTGGTGGACAGAAGAAGGGACGGGGCTGCGGGGCTGTGCATGAAGACGGGCAGGACACGCGGCCTCTGGGGCATGGCTGCTGTCATGCGCGGCCTCCGGGGGCGATGCGGCTGCGCGAGCGTGGACAGTGCCTCGGCGCGCCGGGTGTCGATACCGGGGACCGCGTGACGTTGACGATGGCCAGCTTCTGGTCCAACAAGGTGTTCGCGTGGGTGGACCAGCGCCGGCCTATCTGGGAGTCCCGGGGCGTCGTGCCGCCGTGCGGCGCGAGTTGACGCTGGCGCGTCCAGGGAGCCAGTCTCCCGGCTGATGCTCAAGCTCCAGTGGCTCCAGGTCCACCAGTTCCGCTCCGTGAAGCCCGGGACGCGGCTGCTCTTCAGCCCTTCCCTCAACGTGCTGCTCGGGGAGAACGGCACCGGGAAGTCCATGCTGCTGGACCTCGCCGCCGCCGTGGTCAGCTCGGACTTCACGCCGCTGCGGCATGAGGCGTTCGACCTTGAATACGCCCTGGCCGCGGACACCGGCCGCATCACCGTCCGCGTGCGCAACGTGCCCTCGGGCGCGGAGGGCACGAGCGGCCTGTCCATGGACATCACCGTGGCCCCGCGCGACATGGCGTGGCCGTTGGTCATCCACCGCGAGGGCCCGCAGCTCCGCGTCTCCCGCGAGGACGACACCACCGACGTCGTCCACGAGCGCATCGCCCCCGAAGTCGGTGGCCGGCTCTGGCTCGTCCTGATGACGGGCGGCATCGCCTGGGTGGAGAAGACGGGCGAGGCCACCGCCGCCGTCGAGCCGATGCTCGCCATGGCGCGGGAGGTCTCCGCGCAGGCCGACCTCCGCCGCTTCGACGAGGGGCTCGCCCACTTCGACCAGCTCTGGCGCGCCGAGCTGCGGCTCTCCCGCCGCGCGGAGGGCGTGCTCGCCACGGGCACGGGCGTGGCCTCGGAGGACCTGCTCGACGGTCTGCGCAAGGTCGCCGCCGCGCAGTGGGGCTCCGCCCGCTACGTGCTGTCCTCGGAGAACGTCCCCTTCCTCCGCGACGCGGCCCGGCTCCTCGGCTTCGCGTCCGCGGAGGCGCTGCTGTCTCCGCTGGAGACCCAGCCCCAGGGCAAGTACGAGACGCTGTCCCTGGGCAACCTGGACCTCTGCTTCGTCACCGCCGCCGGTCAGCGCCTCTCCGCCCGTCAGCTCGGCTACGGCCAGAAGCGCCTGGTGGCCTTCCTCCACTACCTGGCCCACGCCCGCGCCGTCGTCATCGCGGACGAGGTCGCGCACGCCTTCCACCCCCGGCAGGTCCGCGCCATCCTCGAGCAGCTCGAACCCCGGCAGGCCCTGCTCACCAGCCAGAACCCGGAGCTGCTCGACAGCCTCACCTTCGACTCGCCCGAGCAGGTGCGCTCCACCTTCGTGCGCTGCCGCCGCGAGGAGGACACCGGCCGGCTCGTCTGGGAGAACCTGACCCCCGACGTCGCCGAGGACTTCTTCACCGCCTGGCGCGCCGACCCCCGCCGCGTGGGCGAGCTGCTTCAAGCCAAGGGTCTCTGGTAGTCAGCCGCGTCGACCCCGAGGGCAGCGGGACGTCATCCGGCAAACGGCTCCGCGAAGAGAGGTGCCAGTCCCTGCGCGTCGCTCGCCTATCCTCGCCAGCCGGGGAGGGTTGCGCGCATGCCGATGCTGACCGTCAACAGAACGGAGCTGTACTACGAGGACTCGGGGGGCACGGGCGTGCCCGTCGTCTTCAGCCACGGCCTGCTGTGGAGCTGTCGCCTCTTCGACCCGCAGGTGGAGGCGCTGAGCGGGCGCTTCCGCTGCATCGCCTATGACCACCGGGGCCAGGGCCAGAGCGCCGTGCCTCCGGCGCGCGTCATCGACATGGAGACGGTGTACCTGGACGCGGTGGCGCTCATCGAGCGGCTGGGTGTGGGGCCCTGCCACTTCGTGGGCCTGTCCATGGGCGGCTTCGTGGGCATGCGCATCGCCGCGCGGCGGCCGGACCTGCTGCGCTCGCTGGTGTTGATGGAGACGTCCGCCGACCCGGAGCCCCTGCACAACGTGCCGCGCTACACGCTGCTCAACCTCACCGCGCGCCTGGCGGGCCTGCGCCCGGTGGCGGACCCGGTGATGCGCATCATGTTCGGCCGCAGCTTCATGACAGACCCCAACCGGGCCGAGGAGCGCAGCCGCTGGCGCACGCGCCTCATGGAGAACCGCCGCGACATCTGGCGCGCCGTCAACGGCGTCATCGAGCGGCGCGGCGTGGCCCACGAAATCCCCCACATCCGCGTGCCCACGCTCGTCGTCGTCGGCGCCGAGGACACGGCCACCGTCCCCGCCAAGGCGCAGCGCCTGCACCGGCTCATCCCTGGCTCACGCCTGGTGACGCTGCCGCGCGGCGGGCACTCCTCCACCGTGGAGGAGCCCGCGCTCGTCAATGCCACCTTGGGGACCTTCCTGGACGCGCAAGCGGAGACGCGGACGTCCAGGGCCGGGTGAAGGGTCGCCAGCGAGCGTGGAGTGTCCGCTCAGCGGGGCGGCTTCCGGCTGCCAGTCGTCCGCGCCACGGGTGAGAAGAGCTGGGCCCAGAAGCGCCGGGGAAATGGCTCCACGAGCCCGAGCGGGTACTGCTCGGGTCCGGTGGGCCGGTGATAGGTGCCGAAGAGCCAGTCCGTCCACGGCGCGAGGTTGCCGAAGTTGTGCCGCGTGTGCCGTTCACGCGCGTGGTGCCAGTGGTGCAGCTCCGGCGCGCCGAAGAGGAAGCCCAGCGGGCCCAACGGTATCCGGACGTTGGAGTGGATGAAGATGGCCCACATTCCACGGAAGGCGATGAGCATCGCCAGCGTCTCGAGTGGAAAGCCCATCATCAGCGCGGGGAGGTTCACCACCCACTGCGTGAGCAGTCCGTCCACGGGGTGCTCGCGGTGCGCGGCGAGCCAGTCGAGGTGCTCGGCGGAGTGGTGGACGGCGTGGAAGCGCCAGAGGAAGTCCACCTGGTGGGACAGGCGGTGGAAGCCGTAGACGAGCAGGTCGCAGAGCACCACCGCTTCCATCGCCTGGAGCCACCAGGGCTGGCGCGCCACGGCGGCCTGGAGCCCGGTCAGCACGTCCACCTGGCAGAGCGCCTTCACGTGGCTCAACATGAACAGCGCCAGCGGCGCGAGCACCAGGTATTGCGCCACGAAGTAGGCGAGGTCGGTGCGGAGCGCGGGCCGCAGCAGCGGCTGGCCTGGACGCGCGGCCCAGGCCTTCTCCAGGGGCCAGAAGACACACGCGAGCACCCCGAAGGAGAGCGCGGCCCCTCCAAGGGCGCCCAGGTCCATCACGGCGCGGGAGGCGTGGCCAGGGTCGCCGCGTCACCGGCATCCTGGACTCGCGGGGTGCCCGCGTCCGCCGTGTCAAATGACTTGAGCACGGTGGGGCCACCCGCGAGCTCCTCCGCGGACATTTGGGTGAGCCTGCCAATCTTGGTGCCGCCGAAGAATCTCGCCGCCCCGGTCACCGTCACGACGGCGAGCGCGAGCGCCGCGAGGGTCACCGTCAGTTGCCGAAATCGCTTGCCGCCCTGCGGTTGCATGGCCACGCCGCTCCCTTGAGGACTCCGCGCAAGACCCCTGCGGAGGGGATGGAGGATAGTCCGGACGGGGCGCCTCAGGCCTGGGCCGCGCGCTTGCTCTGGGCGCGGCGCCGGAGCCAGTTGCGGAGGAAGGCCTTCACGGCGGGGTGCTGCGACTCGCGGAAGGCGTCTGGCGGGCCGTACTCCACGATGTGGCCTTCGTGCATCAGGGCCAGGTGGTCCGCCATGCCGAAGGCGGAGGCCACGTCCGGCGTAATCACCAGCGAGGTGGCGCCGAGCTGCTGCTTGCCGGTGGTGATGATTTCATTCACCGCCGCGGTGGTGAGCGGATCCAACCCGGCGGTGGGGTCGTCGTAGAGGAGAATCTTCGGCTGAAGGATGGTGGCGCGCGCGAAGCCCACGCGCTTCTGCATGCCGCCGGACAGCTCGCCGGGGAAGCGCTGCGTCGCGTGCGACAAGCCCACGCGCTCCAGCGTCTTGTTCACCGTCTCGGCAATCTCCGCCTCGGGCATGCGGGTGCGCTCGCGCAGGGGGAAGGCCACGTTGTCGAAGACGGAGAGTGAGTCGAAGAGGGCGTTCGCCTGGAAGAGGATGCCCTGCTTGCGGCGCATCTGGTCCAGCGCGGCCTCGTTCATCCGCGCGATGTCCTCGCCATCCACCTGCACGGTGCCCCGGTCTGGCCGCAAGAGGCCCATGATGTGCTTCATCAGCACCGTCTTGCCCGACCCGGACACGCCCATCAGCACGCAGGTGGTGCCCTCTGGCACCTCCAGGCTCACGCCGCGCAGCGCGTGCTGGTCACCGAAGGACTTGTGGAGGTCCCGCACTTCGATGGCCAGCTTGCGGGAGGACGGTGGGCTCGAGGGACTCATGGCCGCGCGAACATAGTGCGCGTCTGCCGCCTTCCGCCTCCAAGAAGCGGCTGCCTGGCAGGGGGAAGGGGTGCCCGGCCGCCCGGCCTCCATCCCGGTGTGGGATGGCGGTCAGAGGCGGGCGGTCCCTCGCCTCGGGGCTTGCCCTGGGCGCGGAGGGCGCGATGCTACGAGGCCGGTGGGTGAGACGGAGTGACACATGGGGCGTCCGGAGGCCGGGCGCCCGGGAGGCAAGGCGTTTGGCGACGGTGTCCCTGGAGGACGTGCGCAAGGTGTACCGGGGCGGCGTGGCCGCGGTGAAGGGCGTGAGCCTGGACATCGCGGACGGCGAGTTCATCTCGCTGGTGGGCCCGTCGGGCTGCGGCAAGTCCACGACGCTGAACCTCATCGCCGGGCTGGAGGAGCTGTCTGGCGGCACGCTGCGCATCGACGGCGCGGTGGTGAATGAGCTGTCGCCGCGCGAGCGGGACATCGCCATGGTGTTCCAGAGCTACGCGCTCTATCCGCACCTGGACGTGGCGCAAAACCTCGCCTTCCCGCTGAAGGTGGCGGGGTTGACGAAGGCGGACATCGACGCGCGCGTGCGCGAGGTGGCGTCGCTGCTGGGGCTGGAGGGCCTGCTGTCGCGCAAGCCGAAGGCGCTGTCGGGGGGCCAGCGGCAGCGCGTGGCGCTGGGGCGCGCCCTGGTCCGCCGTCCGAAGGTATTCCTCTTCGACGAGCCGCTGTCCAACCTGGACGCGGCGCTGCGCACGCAGATGCGGGGGGAAATCAAGAAGCTGCACGAGCAGCTCAAGGCCACCTTCGTCTACGTCACCCACGACCAGGCGGAGGCGATGACGCTGTCGGACCGCGTGGTGGTGATGAACCAGGGTGAGGTGCAGCAGGTGGCCCCGCCGCGCGAGCTGTACGACGCGCCCGCGAACCTGTTCGTGGCGGGCTTCTTCGGCGCGCCGCGCATCAACCTGGTGAAGCCCCGGACGCTGGGCCTGCCGGACGCGGACGTGGTGCTGGGGCTGCGTCCCGAACACCTGGAGGTGGGGCAGGGCGCGCCGCCACCGGACGCGCTGGAGGGCCGCGTGTACCTGGTGGAGCTCATGGGCGCGGAGAGCTGGGTGACGGTGGACGTGGCCGGGGAGCGCATGGTGGCGCGCGCCGCCGGGGACTTCCGTGTGCCCACGGGCGCTCCGGTGTGGCTGCGGTATGACGCGTCGAAGCCGCGGCGCTTCGACGCGACGTCGGGCCGGGCCCTGTAAAGCGCTTCGGGCCTACCAGCTGGAGTTGAACGTCTCCTGGGGGAACGCCTCCTTCGCGAGCTTCACCATTTGAGGGAACCCGTCCAGGAAACCGGCCTCCGAGCCCGCGATGCGCTTGCCGTTCGCGTCGTGGAAGATGAGCTGCCGGCAACTGAAGCAGACCACCGCGTCCACCCACGTCTCGCCGCGCCAGAAGCGGAAGGCGATGTCCGGGTTGAACCCGCACTTCTTCGGTGGGTAGGGCACATGCTCCTTGGGAGAGACCCAGATGGCCGCCAGGGACTGGCGCTGCTTCCGGCTCAGCTCGGGGCCTTCCCGGGTGAGGAGGAACAGGCCGCTGGTGGGCCCGACGTCCGCGTCGGGCTCCAGGTCCCACTGCTGATTCATGTCCGCCAGGAAGACTTGCACCCGGTCCGGACGACGGAAGAAGTCCTCCTGGGGAGACGCGGGCGGCTTGCTGGAGGTCGCCTCGGCGGAGGTGCACGACACGACGGCCGTCAAGGAGAGCACGGCGAGGAGCGCGGTTCGCATCCGCTCAGGCTACCCTGCTTTTCGCGGCGGCTCAGGCGTAGACCTGCTCCCCCTCCAGGCTCATGTCGAGCCGCCGGCTGAGCGGGTCCAGCCGCTCGTAGCGCTCGCGCAGCACGTCGCGATGGACGCCTGGGGGCGCCTGGGCCATCTCCTCCAAGAGCGCGCGCAGGGCCGTGTCCAGCGCCTGCTTCACCTCGCGCGCCTCCACCTCGGACAGTTCCAGCAGCATGGAGCACCTCCTGCCTGGAACGTTAGGCACGCCTGTGTCCGTGCGGCTTCGACGCCTGCCCGGAGTGCGCCAGGGCTGGCGGCCTGGGGCCACGCGTCCTCCTGGCAGGACATGGGGCGCGGCAATCCCTGAGCCCGCGCGGTGGTGGAGCGGCGGGTCGTCGCCGCGAGCGCTCCACCGTGTGCACCGTGGCAGGTGCGTCCCGCCGTGCCCGCTCGCACTGTTGTCTGAGCGCCCCGGACGGGCCGGGCGCCCGAGCGAGAGGAGGCCGGAATGATGCGGAGAGATGACGTACACGAAGGCATGACGGTGCGGACGGCGACAGGCCAGGTCATCGGCCGTGTGTCAGGCATCGGGGACACGCACTTCGAGCTGGAGCAGGGGCTGGTGCCCATTCCCCGGCACGACTACCTGGTGGAGTTCTCCGACGTGGACTTCGTCAGCGGCCACGACGTCTACCTCGCCGACGCGGACCACCCGCTGCTCACGCTGGAGGTGGATGACGACGGCGGCGCGCTCCCCCCTCGCCATTCCAAAGGACTGGAGCGCGAGCCCGTGAACGTGGAGTCTTGAGCCGCGAGAGAACGAGTAACGCAAGGCGTTGCACCTTCGCTCCGGCCCGCTCTGGAGGGTGGCCGGGCAGGCCCTGAGTGCCGGGTAAGCGTCGGCAATCACTCAGGTTGGCCAGCCCTGGAATGTCAGACGGTCAGGCTAGACGTGACCGCTTCGACGGGCATTCCAGGTGGGGTCATGCAACGGTTTTCAGCATCATGCGTCACGGTCATCCTCTTCGCTTTCACGTTCGCTTGCAGCGCGGATCCGCGCGCGGAGGACGGTGGTCGCGGGGTGGCGGGGCAGGGCCTGTCCTTGTCCACGCCCCGCAAGCTGCTGCCCTTCGTGGTGATGGAGGACGGGCGGGTGCTGGCCTCGGGCGGGCATGATGGGAACCGCACGCTGGGCAGCTGCGAGGTGTTCGAGCCGGAGACGGGCCGGTGGCGTGAGACGGGCGCCATGCGCACGCGCCGTCGCAACCACGCCGCGGTGCGGCTGGCGGACGGCCGGGTGCTGGTGATGGGCGGCTCCAACGGCGTGGCGATGGGCGCGCTGGCGGACGCGGAGGTGTATGCGCCGGCAACCGGGACGTGGACGGAGGTGCGCCCCATGGCCGTGGCGCGCAATGACCCGGCGGCGGTGCTGCTAGCGGACGGGCGCGTGCTGGTGGCGGGTGGGACGGACGTGGACCAGCGTCCGCTGCGCTCGGCGGAGCTGTTCAATCCAGAGACGGGGACGTGGAGCGCCGCGGCGCCTCCGGGCTTCTCGCGGGGTGGGGCTCAGACGGCGGTGGTGCTGGCCAACGGCAAGGCCCTGTTCGTGAGTGGCCTGCAGGCGGAGCTGTATGACCCGGTGACGGGACGCTGGGAGAAGGCGGGGCTCACCGGTGGGGCGGCGGGCACGCACCGGCTGGCGCACTCGGTGACGTTGCTGCCGGATGGGCGCGTGCTGGTGGTGGGGGGAACGACGGCGCGCGCGGCGGCCACGGCGGAGGTGTATTCGCCTGAGACGGGGGTGTGGACGCTGGTGGGGGCGCCCAGGGTGCCTCGTGAGCACCACGCGACGGTGGTGCTGCCGGACGGCGCGGTGCTGATGATGGGCGGCGAGCACTACACGACGGGCGCGCTCGCGTCGGTGGAGCGCTTCGACTTGAAGACGGAGACGTGGTCCTCCGCGCCCGCGCTGGACGCGCCGCGCGAGAAGCTGGGCGCCCTGGCGCTGGGAGACGGCGCGGTGCTGGTGATGGGCGGTGGCAACGAGGCGGTGGGGATGCTCTCCGAGAGCGAGCGCTATGTCCCGGGCGCTTGTGACGTGGCGCCGTGCTCCGCGCGAGCGTTGGGAGGTGCCGAGGCCGTCGTGGAGCGCTCCGCGGCCGGGCAGGGCGAGTGACGAGTGGGCGCGCGCGACGAAGCACCTGCGGCGGGCAGGCGCCGTGGGTGACTCCAGCGCCAGGGCCGGGTGAGATGCGGGCATGAACCCGTGGAAGGTGTCGCTAGTGGTGGTGTGCGCGTGGCTCGTGGCGTGTGGTGGCTCGGAGGCGCCGCAGCTCTCCTACGCCGGCTGGGCGGAGCGCGTGGCGGCCTCCGCGTGCGCGTATGAGGAGCAGTGCGGCGCCCTGACGGTGTCACGCGAGCAGTGCGAGGCGGACCGCATCGCCGCCTACGCGGCGGTGGAGCCGGACCTGTCGCGCACCGACACGGGCGCGAAGGCGGGCTGCGTGCAGTGCATGCGCGTGCGCATTGACGAACTCGACGCGGCCACCGCGAGCGGCTGCCAGCACTCCGTCGACGAGGCCCGGTTGCGCGCTGTGTGCGGCGTGGATGGCGCGGCCTGTGCGGGCGTGCCCTGACTCCGGCGATTTCACGGCTGCTCCCTGCGTTCCGGAGTCGCGGGCCTCACGGGGGCCAGGGGCATGAAGGCGCGTGGACTCCGCGCGCGTCACGCGCTTGTGCGTGACAGACTGCGCGGCCATGCGCACCCGGACCCTGCTGCTTGCCCCGTTGCTGCTCTCCACCTCCTGCGCCACCGTCGCTCCGACGGCGCAGGCCCCGGCCGCCACCCAGGCCGCGGCGAAGTCCCCGGCCCCCGAGCGTCCCTTCGGCACCCTGCGTGAGCAGGCCCGGCGCCAGCAGGCGTGGCTGGCCGAGCGCCTGGAGAAGGCCCTGCCTCAGCTCATGCGCCAGCACGGCGTGGACATGTGGGTCATCCCCATGCGCGAGTACAACGAGGACCCGGTCTTCAAGGCGCTCGTCTCGCCGACGACGTTCGCCGCGCGCCGCCGGACCATCTACGTCTTCTTCGACCGGGGCCCGGAGCAGGGCGTGGAGCGGCTCGCGCTGGGCGGTGGCTCGCAGGGCGGCATCTACACGCCTCGCCGCGCGCAGCGACAGGTGGACGGCGGCGGCGTGAGCCGGCAGGCGGAGCTGTGGGGTCCGGAGCAGTGGCAGGTGCTCAAGCAGGTGGTGGAGGAGCGCCAGCCCAAGCGCATCGCGCTCAATGTGTCGCGCACCTTCGCCTTCGCGGACGGCCTCACCCATGGCGAATACGAAGGCATGGCCGAGGCGCTTGGCCCGGACTGGGTGAAGCGCTTCACCTCCGTGGATGGGCTGGCGGTGGACCTCATCGCCTGGCGCAGCGCGGACGAGGCGCGCTTCTACGAGGAGCAGACGAAGCTGGCGTGGAGCATCATCGAGACGGCCTTCTCCAACCAGGTCATCACCCCGGGCGTCACGCGCACCCGCGACGTGGAGTGGTGGATGCGTCAGCGCCTGGCGGACCTGGGCCTGAAGACGTGGTTCCAGCCGTCGGTGGACCTCCAGCGCCAGGGCGTCACCGAGCAGGAGCTGGGAGACGACCCCATCATCCAGCGCGGCGACGTGCTGCACTGCGACTACGGCGTCACCGCGCTGGGGCTCAACACCGACACCCAGCACATGGGCTACGTGCTGCGCGAGGGCGAGACGGACGCGCCCCAGGGGCTGAAGGCCGCGCTGAAGACGTCCAACCGGCTGCAGGACATCGTCTTCGAGGAGCTGCGCCCCGGCCGCACGGGCAACGACATCCTCCGCGCCTCCCTCGAGCGGATGCGCGCCGAGGGCATCGACGGCACCGTGTACTCGCACCCCATTGGCCTGCACGGCCACGGCGCGGGCCCCATGGTGGGCCTGTGGGACCGGCAGGAGGGCGTGCCCGGCAACGGCGACCACAAGGTGATTGCGAACCAGTGGTACTCCATCGAGCTGCAGGCCACGTCCGCGGTGCCGGAGTGGAACGGCCAGCGGGTGCGCTCGGCGCAGGAGGAGGACATCACCATCGACGCCGAGGGCCGCGTGCACTGGGGCTGGAAGCGCCAGACGGACTTCCACCTGGTGCGTTGAGCGCAAGGCCCGCGAGACGTGGCGAGCGGCCTCACTTCGAGGCCGCTCGCGGCAGGCCTACTGGGGGCGCACGACGGTGTCGCCCGACAGGGCCCAGGGATGCCCGTCTTCGTCGAGCAGGAACTCCCATAGCCGCGCTCCTGCGATGAGTTGTTTGGGCTCCCAACCCGTGGCACGGCGCCTTCTGTAGTAGCTATAGGGTTCTGGGGAGTACCTGCGGTACTCCGTCCAGGCCAGCCAGGGCTCATTGTCGTGGCCGACGACGAGCTGAAGCGATGCGTACCAGCCGGAGCCTGGCCGGATGTCTACGTACTCGGGCGATGCCCAGGTGGGTTGCGAGGAGTCCAGTGCCGCGGACGAGAAGCGGAGGGTGCCGTCGCTCACGGAGAATTCACGCTCAGTCCAGGCGATGACGGCGCGACTGTCTGGCTGAATCGCAAGGACGATGTTCTCCATGACAGTCAATCCCGCGACCGGGATGGACACACCCACGGGAACCCAGTTTCCGTTCTCGAACGCCCTGACGTGGATGTAGTTGTGAGGAGGGCCGATGTCGGCGGCCGCCTCCACCCAGCTTACGAGCACGCGCGTGTCATCCGTGGCGATGGCGACCCGTCGCGCAGGGGTATTCGGGACGGGGTGCTCATCGAGAAGCCCACCCAGCGCCCGCCACTCCGTACCTGTCCAGTGGATGACGCGAACTTCGGTGTCGGAATCGGAGACATTCCGTTCCAAGGCGATGACGGGCCTCCCTTGTTTTCCCAACGCCAGCTTGACCTGGGTGGACTCGGACTGAATGTCGTACGGCGCTCCCAGGGGTTGCCAGGCCGTCCCGGTGTAGCTCGCGACATGGAGTCGGGGGCCCCCGTTGGCCGCATCCCCCTCACACCATGCGGCGACAAGCGCGCCGTCTTTCTGCACCACTTGGAGCCCAGAGGCGGATGCGGAGCGCGCATTCGCTGCTCGGAGTGGGGGAAGGTGCTGCCATTCATCGCCGTTCCACCGTGCGACGGTCGGTTCTCCTGCGCCCTGGGCGTCATGGATGAAGCCGACGACGGGCACGGTCCCGGCATCGCCACTTTCAAGCGCGAGCGAGGTCGGCCAGGAGCCTGGGAATGCCATGACGCGCCCGAAAGGCCAGTAGGTGGCATGGTGCAGGACGGCGAAGTCCGGCAGGACCGGGTCGAGGGGATTGCCGGCCCGGTCGGTCATATCCTTCTGGAGCAGCATCGCGCCCATCGTAACGGGAGGCTGGGGCAGTGACGTTGGCACCAGTTCGAGGACCGTTCCGTCCTCACTGAGGACCGCTTGATGTGCGACCGGGAGCCCGCCTGGGCCAACCAGTTCGGCCGGCGCGGATTGAAGTGAACTCGGCAGCAGCGGCTCCGAGAAGACGAACCCCATCGGAGACGACACGGACGGATGGCTGTGGTCGGGCCGTACGGAGACGATGGTGGGCGGCGTGCGGTCCACCGTGACGGACACGTCCGCGGCGTCGAAGTTCTGGCCACCGGCAACGGCTCGGGCCCTGAACGCGAAGCTGCCCTCGGCATGCGTGGCGCAGTCGACGACATGCTGGTACGGCGCCGCCAGCCTCGTGGGCGCCTCGCCGTTCGTGAAGAGCTCCAGGCGCTCCGGTGTACCGCCCTCGACGGAGACAGCGAGCGTCCACAGCCCCTCCCGACAGAACGCGGGGCCTTCCGTGTTCACGCTGACGCGCAGTTCGGGAGGTGGAGGAGCGGGCGGGGGTGGCTCGGACTCCACGTTGTCGCAGGCGGCGGTTCCCAGTGCCGCGCAGAGAAGTGGGAAGGCCCAGCGGGCGCGGGTACGGCGGGGGTTCATGAGAAGCCTCTCGGAAGGGACGCCGGGCCGTTGCGTCGGAGCTCAACGCGCGAACCCTAGCCCGAGGCGTCACCCCAGCGACAACGCCGAACCCGTGCCCCCACTCCCAGCGCCGGGTTCCTTGGAACCCGGCGCCGGTTGAAGTCAGGGGTGCGGAGTCCCCGTCATGGACTGTAGCAGCGTCACCAGCGCGCGCTTCTCCTCGTCCGTCAGCTCCAGCGGCACCAGGGTCTCCGTCTTCTGGCCCACGAAGCTGCCGGCCGCGTCGCCGCCCTCGTTGTAGAAGTCGACGACCTCCTCCAGCGTGGCCTGGGCGCCGGTGTGCATGTACGGCGCCGTCAGCGCCACGTTGCGCAGCGACGGCGTGCGGAACGCGCCCTCCAGCGTCGCCGGGTCCGCCTGGGTGCGCAGCGTCTGGAGCCGCGCCGCGATGGTGCCGGTGGGCGCGTCGCTGTAGAGGCTGGCGGCGTTGAACTCCCAGTCCAGCAGCGCCGTCAGCGCGCTCCACTGCCCGCCCGCGCCCGGCCCGCTGTCCTGCACGCCGATGTTGTGGAACAGGTCGTCGGTGAGCGCCGGCCCCTTGTGGCAGACGATGCACTGGCCCTTGCGCAGGAACGTCTTCAGCCCCAGGTACGCCGGGTCCGCCTCCGCCTGGCCGGCCTCCGCCGCGGTGATGAAGCGCCGCACGTCCGCGTCGAAGGGCGCGTCGATGCGCACCAACGTCCGCTCGTAGGCCGCCATCACCTTGCCCACGTTGGCCAGCAGCGCCGGGTCCGTCTCGTCCGCGGGCGCCTGGCCGAAGAGGGCCTGGTACTCCGTGGTGTACGACGCTACCTCGGTGAGCCGGGCGCGCACCACCTGCGCGTCCGAGTTCATCTCCACCGGGTTGAGCAGCGGCAGGATGGCCTGGCTCCAGAGCCGGTCCGCCCGTCCGTCCCACATGAACCAGCGGTTGTAGGCCACGTTCAGCAGGGTGGGCGGGTTGCGCTCGGACAGGTGCCCGTCGCAGCCCTCCGCCTTGGCGGTGGACACCGTCAGGCCCTCGCCGCCGTGGCAGCTCGCGCAGGACACGGTGCCGCAGCGTGACAGGCCGCTGTCGTGGAACAGCGCGTCGCCCAGCGCCTCGGCGCGCGCGACTCCGTCCATCCGGTTGGTGCTGTCCTTCGGGGGCTGCCGCCCCAGGCTGTGCAGGCTGCGGAGCTGGTCCAGCTCGTCGAGGTTGGGGAACGGCTCTTCGGAGTCACACGCCATGCCCGACCCCCCCAGGGCCAGGGTGAGCGTCACGGCGCGCCAGCGGTACAAATTCATCACCCAACTCGTCTTTCTGCGAAGGACCCGGGAAGCTTCGCGTCCCCTTCGACGCGAATCAATCCACAAGGGCCCCTTGCCTGCTGGACGAGTTCGTGCTGATGGCGTGACGCCGCCGCGCCTGCCCAATGGGGGGGGTGGACGGGCGGCGTCACCGGCGTGCTTCAGGCCCTCAGGCGCCGCAGCTCAGGGAGAAGTCGCGCGTGGCGGTGCCGTAGTCGTTCACCTTCACCGCGGAAGGCTCCGGGGTGATGGTCGGCGTGGCGCCCGTCTCGCACTTCAGGCCGCCGCCCACCGCGAGCCCGACCTGGAGCTCGGTGTCGCTGGGCACACCCGACACGGTGAAGGAGCAGCGGTTGCCGCGGCTCGCCTTCACCATCGCCCGGCCCAGCCCGGTGGTGGGCGCGTCCGGCGAGGCCACGATGACCTGGAGCTGCCCGCAGGCGTCGTCGGCACGCAGCCCGCTCTCCGGCAGGCGGATGACGCCGGCGATGGTGGCGTTGCCCTCACGGCCACCGGCACCTCCCATGGTGGCGCAACCGGAAGCGGCAAGGACCAGGGCGGCTACGGCAATGCGATACATGAAATCCTCAATTCTTGATGGTTGAGATGGCGGCAAGGCCGCCGTGCAAGCGGTCTACGATGCGCGCCCAAGACAATTGCGATGGGAATTCATTCCAGCCACCCATTGGATTCTTCGTGGGGCCCGGATTTGAACAATTCCCCTGGAATTCCGAGTGGTTTTGGACTCCAGGTGCTTCCAGTGGGACACGCCGCGTGACGCTCCATCAGATGGGGTCATCGGTCGAATCAAACACAAACGCTTGACGCGGCTGGCGGCCACTTTGGTCCCAAGGGCGGACACGTAAGTCCCGATTCCGGGCATGTCTGATTTTGGCGTGTGGAGGTTCTTCCCGCGTGACGGGCGGCCCTGCCTCCGCCGCGCGGTCTGCTGTCAGCGCCCCCGCGCACCCCCACGGTGAAGGGGCACAGGGAGAGGAGACGACACCATGTCGATACAAAAGCAGGAGCGCACGCCTTCGTGGACGGGATTGGGGGTGGGGACGGACCGTCAATCGTTTCTGGACGCGGTATCCGCCCAGCTTCCGGATTACGAAGCGGACAAGGCCGCCGAGGCGGTGTTCTGCGCGTTGTCGGAGCGCCTGTCCGGTTCGTGGGTGGCGCACCTGCGCGAGCAGCTCACGCCGGACGTTCGCGAGCTGCTGCGCGGTTGTCACCGGCACGGCGGCGAGGCGCCCGCGAAGCTGGACCGCGACGACTTCTACTTGATGGTGGCCAACCACCTGAACGCCGAGCCGGAGAACGTGCGGCTGGTGCTCCACGGCGTGTTCTCCGCGCTCCATGCCCAAATCACGGAAGCGGAGGCGAAGAAGCTGGAGCAGCAGCTCCCCGCCTGGCTCCAGGGGACGTGGGCCGCGGCGCGGATGCATGTCGACCGGCCTTACTGAGGCCACGCCAGGGGCGGGGCGCCCGAGGGGAGACGTCCCCGGACGCTCCCGCCGCCACCGTCAGTAGGTTCCGCCCAGCGAGAGCATCGCCGCGTAGCGGCCATCCAGCGCGCCGGGAGCCCGGCCGCCCGGGGCGAAGTCCTGGTCGAACAGGAAGTTGTAGTTCACCCGCGCGTCGGCGGTGATGAGGTTGCCCACCTGGTAGCGCAGGCCCGCGCCGGCGGGCACGTAGCCGCTGGTGTCGTCGGAGAAGCCGCGGACGGCGCCCCGGGCATCGTTGCGGACGTTGTAGCGGTCCAGGCCGATGCCCGTCAGGATGTAGGGCTGCAGCCGGGTGTCGGTGAAGCTGCCCACCACGACGGCCTGCCCTGCGTTGCGGACGATGTCCGGTCCGCCTTCTCCGTCGTCGAGCAGCCCCATGCGGCTGTCGATGTCGCTCAAGCCGCCGCTGTAGCCCAGCTCGACGGCGAAGAGGCCGTGCGGCCGGTAGCCCAGCGCGGCGCCATAGGAGAAGCCCGGCGTGACCTCCGGGGCGAGCTGGCCCGTGTAGCCCTCCAGGCCGCCGCCCAGCTGGGCATAGATGCCGGTGTCGGCCCGCTTCCGCCCGCCGTCGCTGAACTCCACCGTCTCCGCCTGGGCCAGCGCGGCGGTGCCCCAGAGCGCCGCCGCGCACAGCGCGCCACGTACGAGTGCCTTCATGACGGACTCCTTGGTTCGCGTCCGAAAGGCAACGTGGTCCGCGCGGGAGGGCCTGGCAATCAGGCGCACGCGGGCCGTGGGGCACCTGGTGCGGCTGTCCTTCCCACCCCTCAGGGCAGCTGGGTGAGGACCTCCAGCGCGTGCCGGGCCTGCACCAGCCCGTGGCCAGAATCCTCGTCATGGCCAGCGGGGCCCAGGTCCTTCGCCGAGGCCAGCAGGGCGTGCTTCACCTGGTCCGGCGTGGCGGAGGGACGGGCGCTGAAGAGCAGCGCGGCCACGCCGCTCACGTAGGGCGTGGCCATGGAGGTGCCGGACATATAGGTGTAGTCCGCCGGGCTCATGCTGATGCGGGCCAGCTCTCCCATCATCCGGTGCAGCACGGTGCCACCCGCCTGGGTGATGGTGACGGCGGGCACCCACTGTCCGCGCCGCGGCATGGCGAGGATGTCCACGCCGCTCTCCCAGCGCGAGTTGCCGAAGATGACGGCGCGCGCGCCCTGCTTCATCACGTTGACCATGGCCATGTCGGTGGGCACGTCGCCGTGCCGCACGTACGCGACGAAGCCGCTGCACGTGCTGCCCTTGCATGAGTCCAGCGACTCGCCGCCGCCGCAGTCCACCAGCTTGCCCCACTTGTTCTCGATGGGGGCATACAGCAGCGAGCGCGACAGCGGCTGCGTGTCCCGCACGTCCACCGTGGAGAACGCGCCCTGCCCGCGCGGGAAGGTGGACAGCACGTCCACGCCCGGGGCCACCAGCGCCAGCTGGCTTCCGCCGGAGGAGAAGGTGGCCCGCCGGTCCAGGGCGTCCACCGCGCCCACCGCCAGCACGTGCGGGTCCGACGCGGGGTAGTCCACCCGCTGGGCGTTGCTGTTGCCCGCCGCGGCCACCACCAGGATGCCCTGGGCATGGGCCGCCTCGAAGACCTCGAACGTCGTCTTGGAGGGCACGCCGCCGCCCAGCGACAGGGAGATGACCCTGGCGCCCTGCTCCGCGCAGTACTCCACCGCCGCCAGGACGAAGCTCATGTGCGTGCGGCCGTGGAGGTCCAGCACCCGGGCGATGACCAGCTCCACGCCCGGCGCCACGCCCATCACCCCGGTGTCCGCCAGCTGGGGGGCGCCGCGCCCGCCGTGGCCTGGCCGCGCCGCGATGATGCCCGCCACGTGCGTGCCGTGGCCGGTGCCCCAGCCGTGGCCGCTGCTGAAGTCGGAGGGGTCGTCATCGCCCTCCAGCAGGTCGCGGCCGGCGACCACCGCGTCGCGCAGCTCCGGATGCTCCAAATCCAAGCCACTGTCGATGACGCACAGCCGCACGCCGGCGCCCGTGGGCCGGCCCGGGTCCGGCAGTCCGTCCCCATCCAGGTCCCACACCTCGTGCGCCTGGACCTTGCGCAGGCCGGGGGTGAACTCGCGCGGCGTGGCGCCCCGCGCCGCCGAGGCCAGGGCGGCGCGGGCTGGCGCGGTGGCGGGGGCCAGGGCGTGCCACTCCTGGTCCAACTCGATGCTCTCCACCGCCGGGTCCTCGGCCAGGAGCGCCCGCTGTTCCTGGAGGGACATGCGCGCCGCCACCGCGGGCGTGGAGCGGAAGGTGGCTGTCACCTGTCCGCCCACCTGCTGCACGCGGGCGGTGGCCATCACCCCCTGATTCCGATAGCGGACGATGACCCGCTGCCGGCCGTCGTCATCCGTCAGGGGGGCCCGGACGCGCCGTGTCTCCACGGGTTCGGACAGGGAGCCCGCGATGATGTTGGGGCAGACCTGGCTCTGGGCGCCCTTGTCGGAGGCGTCGTCCGGCCCACATGCCGCGAGTGCCAACAGCCCCATGAGTCCCCACCGCTTCATGAGCCGCTCCTTCTCGAACGGCACCCGGCCGAGGCGCCGGGCGCGCATCCCCCAGGGAGCGCATTTCGCGAAAGCGTGGCAACGGCCTGGGGGGCGCCCCCCTGCCTGAGGTGCGGCGGTTCACACCGCATGTGTTGAGCGGCGCAAGGGCGCCCCTCGTCGGGGTTGCCTTCACGCACGCACCCGGCATTCGCCCCTCGCCTGAACACCCACCCCGCCCGACGGGGACGCGGCGGGCGCACTGTCGGAGGGCGAGTTTCCGTCCAAGGCCCTGGCGGTGTCTGAGGGAAGGAAGTCGCCCGCTGCTTGATTCCGTCCGCTTCCGGGTGCTTCGCTGCCGCCAGACGCCATGAGTACAGTCCCTACAGAGTCCTCCCGCTTCCTTGGGCGCTATGAGCTCGTCCACCCCCTGGGCCAGGGCGGCATGGGGGAGGTGTACCTGGCGAAAATCAGCGGCGCGGCCGGCTTCGAGAAGCCGTGCATCGTGAAGACGATTCTGCCGGCGCTGCTGAAGGACCGTCAGTTCCTGGACCGGTTCCACCACGAGGCCAAGGTGCTGGTGCATCTGGTGCACTCGTCCATTGCCCAGGTCTACGACATGGGCGAAGCGGACGGCACGTACTTCATGGCGCTGGAGTACGTGGCCGGCGTGGACCTGGCCTACCTGCTGGAGCAGGCGCGCTCGCAGGGCGTGCCGGTGCCAGTGCCGGTGGCGTTGTTCCTCGGCCAGCGCATCGCGGAGGGGCTGGGCTACGCGCACCGCAAGGCGGGGCCGGACGGCTCGCCGCTGGGCATCGTCCACCGCGACGTGTCACCGCACAACGTCATGGTCTCCTACGAGGGCGAGGTGAAGGTCATCGACTTCGGCCTCGCCAAGTCCGCGGCGCGCAGCAAGTACACGCTGCCGTCCACGGTGATGGGGAAGCTGGGGTACATGTCCCCCGAGCAGGTGCGCGCCGAGCCCCTGGACCACCGCAGCGACATCTATTCGTGTGGCGTCGTGGTGTGGGAGATGCTGGCCGGCCGCTCGCTCATCCCCCACGGGACGGTGGGTGAGATGATGGCGGCCATGTCGCAGCCGGTGGTGCCGTCGCTGAGCGAGCTGCGGCCGGACGTGGACGCCGCGCTGGACGCCGTCGTGCGCCGCGCGCTGACGGCCCGCCCGGATGACCGCTACCTGCGTTCGGACGAGCTGGCGCGCGCGCTCAACACGGAGCTGGTGCGCTCGGGCGCCGCGATGGGCGCCGAGGAGGTGGGCCACTTCGTGCGCGCGCTGTGCCCGGAGGCGTTCGACGCCCAGCGCAAGCTCATCTCCAAGGTGTCTTCGTCCCCCAACCACCGCCGCACCCCCGCGCCCGGTTCCGGCTATGGCACCGGGCCGCAGCCGGCCCCGGGCTTCGAGCCCACGCTGATGCGCGGCCCGGCGGCGCAGCCCGGGCACGGCTCGGGGGGCGTGGCCCGTCCCGGCGCCGTCTATGCGGACAACGAGGATGACCTGGGCACGGGGGCCACCTCGGTGCGGCTCCCCTCCGAGCCGTCCTCCAGCGTCGTGCTGGCTCCCAACGGAGCGCCCGCCGCGTCCCAGCCGGTCGTCGCGTCCGCGGCGGCGCTGGAGGAACGCGCGTCCCGGAAGCGGCCGGTGGGGCTCTATGCCGCCATCGTCGTGTTGCTGGTGATTGCCACCTCCGCCGTCACCGCGCTGTTCGTCCAGTCGTCGGGTGTGGCGCCGGCGGCCGACGCTTCAGGGCAGCTCGCGCCGCCCCCGGCTTCGGACACGGCGGTGGAGGCGCCCGTCGCCGCCGCGCTGCAGGGGGCGGCTCCGGAAGCGGCGCCCCTGTCCGACGCGGGCACGGGCGCTGACGCCGGTGCGGCGGTGGTGGCCGCGGGGGGGCCGGGTGCTCCCGAGGTGGCCGCCGCGCCGTCCTCGGTGCGCGCGGAGCACGACACGCCGGAGCCCGAGCGGACGCGGACGCCGCGCCTCGCGTCGGTGAAGGCGCCCGCGAAGAAGCCGGCGGCCCCCGTCGAGCCCGTCATCGTCTACGCCACGCCGGCGAAGGTGTTCCCGATTCGCAGCGCGAACGGGCGCAACTATGTCGACCGGGCCATCGGGCGGGGCTTCCTCCCGGGTGTGGAGCTGGACGTGCTGGGGCCGTTGAAGAACGGCAAGCACGAGGTGCTGGGGCGGGCCCGGGTGGTGCGGCCGGGGCGCGGCATCGCGCGGCGGCCCACGCGGGCGTTCCTCGAACTGGATGAGCGCGCCCTGGCGGCTTCGGAGGACCTCTTCGTGGCGGCGCCTGGACGGGAGGCCGCGCCCGCCGACGCGCCGGAGCCCGAGGAGGCCCAGGCCCAGGCCCAGGCCGCCGAGCCCGACACGGCTGAGGTGGAGGTGGAGGCCGTCGTGGCCGCGCCCCCCGCGAAGCGCACGCTGCGCGGCCACGCGAGCGTGCAGGGCGGGG
>NZ_JABXEP010000144.1:0-21245 GCF_013372605.1 Myxococcus sp. AM009 | reverse complement strand
CCACCTCCCCTTGGAGCCCCCATGAAGCGCACCCAACATTCCACTGGAACCCCGTGGGAGCCCCAGGTGGGCTACTCGCGCGCCGTGCGTGTGGGCCCCTTCGTCTCCGTGTCCGGGACGACGGCCACCGACGCCCAGGGAGACATCGTGGGCGTGGGGGACGCCTACCAGCAGGCCCGGCAGGCGCTCCAGAACATCCAATCCGCCCTGGAGGCCCTGGGCGCTCGGCTGGAGGACGTGGTGCGCACGCGCATGTACGTCGTGGACATCCAGCAGTGGGAGGCGGTGGGCCGGGCGCATGGGGAGCTCTTCGCCCACATCCGCCCCGCCACGTCGATGGTGGAGGTCAGCCGCCTCATCTCCCCCGAAATCCTGGTGGAGATTGAAGCGGACGCCGTCGTCGCGGGCGGCGGCTGAAGGCGCGCTCCACAGTCCCTCAACACTTCTCCCGCAAGGTGGGTCCCTCAACTCAGCCGGGGGTACCCACGACATGTCGAGCCTCAGCAAGTCGTTCAAGAAGGCCGTGAAGAAGGTCAAGAAGACCGCGAAGAAGGCGGGCAACACGGTGGTGGACACCGCCAACAAGGCGGCCGACACCGTCACCGGTACGGCCGGCACGGTCTCCAACCAGGTGAGCCGCGAGGCCGAGCAGCTCGCCCGGGAGGTCGACACGCTCACCCGCGACACCGCGAAGCTGGCGGAGCAGGCGTATGCGGAGTCCCTGGCTGCTGGGGAAGCCGCGTGGAACGAGGCGGTGGAGCTGTCCACCCGCTTCCTCACGGACGCGCTGAGCGACGTCGCCGAGGCGCTGGCCGAGGACGTCTACCGCAAGCACCTGGCCCTCCTGGAGAGCATGGCCGAGACGGGCTACGCGCTGCTGACGAATCCCACCCGCTACAAGGAGGTGGACTTCCTCGTGGGCCAGTCCTCCCAGAAGAAGAAGGACGAGGACACGCACAAGACGGTCAGCTCGCTGTCTCAGGACGAGTCGGTCCAGCGCACCGGCAACGACGCCCGGAGCAAGGGGCTCGGAACCCTCTCCATCGGCAGCGGCGGCAGCATGACCTTCGGCGGGGGCGTCGAGGGCAGCGTCGGCATCGCCTTCGACCACCCGGAGCAGCAGCAACTCCGGGGCTTCTACGGCTGCGGAGGCGTCGCGGGCGTCACCAAGGGGGTGTCGATGAGCTTCCAGTTTGGAGTGTGGGCCGACATGCCCTCCAAGCTCGCCGGCCCCGTGCTCGCGGTCAGCCTGGGGGCTGGCGCCGGCAAGTTCTGCGGCAGCACCCAGGTCATCTTCAAGATGCCCGTCACCGAGAAGGAATGGACGGCCTTCGCCACGAGTGGCAGGCTCGACCTCGCGGGTCTCGTCATCAGCCTCGGCGCGGAGCTCAGCACCTTCTCCGACGACGGCGTGAGCGCCACTGTCGGCTGCGGCTACACCTGGGTGTACTGAGCGACAGCGCTGACGCGAAGAGACCCACCTGGGGCCCGTGTCCATGAACCCGTCGGCGCGCATCCTGGTCGTGGAGGACGATGCCCCCATCGCCGCGGGCATCGTGCGTGGCTTGAAGCTCGCGGGCTTCCAGGTGGCGCTCGCCACGGACGGCCTGCTCGCGCTCGAAATGGCCGAGCGCGAGCACCCTGACCTGGTGGTGCTGGACCTCAACCTGCCGGGGCAGGACGGCTTCGAGCTGCTGGAGGCCTGGCGCTTCCGGCTCCGTGTCCCCGTCATCGTCCTCACCGCGAGACAGGAACTGGAAGCCCGGCTGCGCTCCTTCGGACTGGGGGCGGTGGACTACCTGCCCAAGCCCTTCTGGATGGAGGAGCTGGTCGCCCGCATCCGCACACGGCTGCTTCTCCAGGAGGAGCGCCCGCGACGCGTGCTACAATGGGATGACGTGAGCCTGGACCTCGACGCCCGCGAGGCGAGCCGCGAAGGCACAGGCGCCCTGCCCTTCACGCGCCACGAGTTCGACGTGCTCGCCTACCTCGCGGAGCGCCCGGGACGGGCCCTGACACGCGCCCAGATTGCCCAGCACGCGCTGCCGCCCAGCGAGGAGCGCGATGACCGGACCGTGGACTCTCACATCGCGCGCATCCGCAAGAAGCTGGGGCCGGCGGGCGCGCGCATCCAGACGTCCTGGGGGATTGGCTACCGGTTCGTCCCCGACGAGGAGCCGCGTTGAGGCTGCGCAACCGCCTGGCCCAACGCATCCTCGTGGCGTCGGCGCTCGTGGGCCTGCTGGGGACGCTGGGCGCGTCCATCCTCGCGATTGTCCTGGGCGTGGATGCCGCGCTGACGCATGGCGTGCGGATGTCCGCGGCCCTCGTGCTCGCGCCCCAGGCCTCGGAGTGCCGGACGACGCCGGGCTGGCGCTTCCGGAGTCCACACGGCGTGGAGGTGGAGGCGTACGACCTTGCCCAGGTGGGAGCGGGCTCGCCCGGTGCACGGCCCGACCCCAAGCTGCTCGCGCGGCTCGCGCAAGGCGAGCGTGAGCCCTCCACCTTCTACCTCCCGCTCTTCCATCCGGACTCCGCGTGGGCGGGGGCCTCCCTGCTGAAGCTCGCGGAGGCGGGGCCCTGCAGCCTCCTGGAGTTCCGCTGGCCCATCATGCACGAGCGCGCCACGGTGGGCGGGTGGGTCTTCGTGTCCGCCGTCCTCTTCACGATGCTGGCGGCGACGCTGTCCACCTTCGTCGTCGTCCATCCCCTCCTCCAACGCCTGCGCGGGCTGCATCGGGCGGCGGGGCTGCTCGGGGCGAGCCGGTATCGCTCCGCGGCGGATGGCCAGGACGACGAGCTGGGCGAGCTGTCACGCGTGCTCGACGCCACCCATGCCCGTGTCCAGGAGGACGCCACCCGCATCGAGGCCCAGAAGCACGCGCTGGAGCGACACCTGGCGGACGTCGCGCATGACCTGAAGACCCCCATCGCCTCGCTCCAATTGTCGCTGGAGCTGGCCTCGACGACGCCCGCCGACCCGAACGCGGCGCTCCTCCGCCAGGGCATCGAGGACACCGTCTACCTCACCTCCCTGGTGGACAACCTCCACCTCGCCTGCCAGCTCGGAGAGGGCATCGACCCGACGGCGGGCGACCCGCGCGTGGAGCTGGGCCAGACGATGGAGCGCGTGGTGCGCAGGCTCCAGCAGCTCGCGCGGTTGCTGGAGCTGACCGTGGAGTGCTCGCGGCCCGACGAGGCGCTCTGGGTGCGCTGCAACCCCACGATGCTGGAGCAGGCCCTGGGCAACCTGCTCCACAACGCCGTCACGCACGGCGAGGCGGGTGGCCACGTCGTGGCCGTCCTGGAGGATGCGGAGCCCGGGCGCTTCCGGCTCACCGTGCTCGACGACGGCCCAGGCCTCTCGGCCGAGGAGCTCGAGCGCCTGGGCGAGCGCGGGTTTCGCGCGCAGGCCACGCGGCGGCGGGCGACCCGGGGCAGCGGGCTCGGCCTCTCCATCGTCCGCGAGCTGTGCCTCCGCGTCGGCTTCTCACTCGCCTTCGCGCCCAACCCGCCGCGCGGCCTGAAGGTCGTCATTGAAGGACCTCGCGCCTCCACGCGCGAGCCACGCTGAGCGCCGCTGCCGCGAGGGCGGGCGGCGAAGTGGCCGCCTTACCGGCTGCCCGCCGAGCCCGGCGCCACGACGAGACCTGAGCGACAGGGGTGGCCACCGTCCTCGACGCACCCCACCTTGAAGGCAGCCATGGGCGTTGCCTGGAAGGACAACATCGACGTCGCGGATGCGCTGGAGCGCGTCGCGGACCTGCTGGAGGAGCAGGACGCGATGCCCTTCCGGGTCGGCGCCTACCGGAAGGCCGCGGACACCATCGCGCAGTGGCCTCGGCCCGTGGCGGAGCTGCTGGCCGAGGAAGGTGAAGCGGGGCTGCGCAAGCTCCCCGGCGTGGGGAAGAGCATCGCCGCGGCGATGGCGGAGCTGATTCGCACCGGGCAGCTCTCCCTGCTCCAGCGGCTGGAGACGGACCACTCTCCAGAGCAGCTCCTGGCCAGCGTGCCGGGCATCGGCGCGGAGCTGGCCCGCCGCATCCATGACGAGCTGAGCGTTCGGACGCTGGAGGAGCTGGAGCAGGCGGCGCACGACGGACGCCTGGAGCGTGTGGAGGGCTTCGGGCCCCGGCGCGGAGAACAGGTGCGCGAGCTGCTGGGCGCGAGGCTTGGCAGGGAGCGGCGCGGCGCCGCACGGCGGAGCGAGGGGCGGGATGAAGGCCCCCGGCCAGACGTGGGCGTGCTGCTCCAGGTGGACGAGGAGTACCGGCGGCGCGCGGACGCGGGCGAGCTGCGCCGGATTGCACCGCGCCGGTTCAACCCCTCCGGAGAAGCGTGGCTGCCCGTGCTCCGCAAGAAGCTGGAGGGGTGGAACTTCCGCGCGCTCTTCTCCAACACCGCGCTGGCCCACCAGCAGAATGCCACCCATGACTGGGTGGTGCTCTACTTCGACCAGGACGGCGACGAGGGCCAATGCACCGTCGTCACCGAGCGCGGCGGTCCGCTCGACAGTCGGCGCGTGGTGCGCGGACGCGAGGTGGAGTGCCTCGCGTACTACGGCGTGGAGTCCGAGGAGGTCGAAGCCCCACGGCCCGGGGTTTGACACACCGGCGCGTCAATCGTGCAGGGAGATGTAGTGGATGAGGGCGGCGTAGAACTCCGACTCATCGAAGGCATCCGGCCCGACGCCCACCACGTCCACATGGTCCTGAGGCACCACGCTGGACATGGACGTGCTCTGCAGCCGCGACGGCGCGTTCAAGGCATTGAGCACCGGAATGGACGCGTCGTCCGTCACCGAGTCGAAGCCGAAGAAGGCGTCGTGGTAGCGCAGCCGGCGCCCCATCTGCTGCGAGCTGATGCCCACCATGCCATCGTCATCCGCCTCGTTGCGCACGCCGTCGCCGCAGCCCGCCGCGCCGTCGTTGTCCCCATCCCCCGCGCAGTAGCCGTTGCCGTCGATGTCGAAGAGGAACTCCTTCATCAGGTACAGCGCCGGATTCACATTCACGCCGTGCTGCGCGGTGACGAGGGACACGTAGCGCTCCGCGTAGCTGCTGCTCACGGGGTACTTCTCGTTGAAGGCCTTCATGCCCGTGACGACACCATCCGAGGCTGAATAGTCATTGAAGACGAGCTGCTTCGCCGCCGCGTAGGCGTCGTTGCCCGGCGCGTAGACGGAGTCGCCGTAGTAGCGCGCCAGCGCCGCGATGACGCTGGTGACGCCCGGCTTCTGGTCGAGGATGTACTTCGCCACGGGCGAGCCCCGGTGCGGCGATGACACGCTGGCCAGCACCGCCACCGACGTGACACCGCGCCGCTCCCGCAGCACGCGCGCCGCCTTCCTCGCGTCGATGCCTCCCTGCGAGTGACCGACGATGCTCACCTTCGAGACACCCGCCGTCGCCATGAAGCCCTCGATGTCGTCCGCCAGGTCCAACCCGCGCGCCTCCGAGGACTGGAACGCCGCCACCTGCGCCACGAAAGCGCGCTGTCCCGGGTCGAGGTCGCTGTTGCAGTTCGTGTCGAAGCGCGATTCACAGGGCTCACCCACGAAGGTGCCGAAGTCGTTCCCCCAGTAGTCGTAGCCGAGCAGGTCATCAAACCCGCCCATGCCGTGCGCGAACACCACGGGGTACTGCGTCCTCGCCGCGCCCGCCCAGGACGCTGGGGCCCCGCCCAGCACTCCGGCGAGCAGCCCCGTCATGACCACCGCTTGAAACCGTTTCATGCGCCCCCCTTGAATGCACCGCTGGAAGGATTGGAGCAGGGGCGCCGCGGCCCAGGTCACCCGAAAGCGAGCCGCCATCACCCAGGCGACACCTCCGCCCTCGAGCTGTCTTGCGGGCCGCATCCGAAAGCCCGCCCCGGTGACACAAGCCCCCGGGGCGGGACGTGGACTCAGGGCGCGGGCGAATACAGCCCAGCGGCGGACAGCGAGCCGCTGGGGCTCAGACCGCCCGACACCAGCACGCGGCCAGCACCCACCAGCGTCACCACGCCCGCGCTGGTGAGCGCCGTGGGCAACGTCCCGGCGCTGTGCCACTGGCCGCTGGCCGGGTCATACACCTCGGCCGAGTCCAGCAACCCCACGGTGCCACCTCCGTCACCGCCCAGCACCAGCACGCGGCCAGAGGGCAGCAGCGCGGACATCGGTCCGTAGCGGGGGTGCTGCATGGACGCGAGCGAAATCCAGGTGCCCGTCGCCGGGTCGTAGAGCTCCGCCGTGGCGAGCGCCCCTCGCGCGCCCCAGCCTCCGGCCACCAGCACCTTGCCCGACGGCAGCGCCACCGCCGTGTGCCCATATCGCGTCCCGGACAGGGAGCCGGTGAGCGTCCACTGCCCCGTGGACACGTCATAGAGCTCCGCCGAGGACGTGTCTCCATCCTGCGTGTTGCCTCCCACCACCAGCACCTTGCCGGACGGCAGTGACGTCGCCGTGTGGTACTGTCGCCGGCGGCTCATCACCCCGGTGGCGGTCCAGGTTCCGGTCGCCCCGTCATAGAGCTCCGCGGTGGCCAGCATGCCGGAGAAGCTGGAGCTCCTGCGCCCTCCCGCCACCAGGACCTTGCCGTTGGGCAGCAGCGTCGCGGTGTGACGCGCGCGCGGCGCCGCCAGCGCACCCGTGGCGGTCCACGTGCCCGTCGCCGCGTCATAGAGCTCCGCCGAGGGCAGGTAGCTGGACGAGGTGCTCTGGCCTCCCGCGGCCAGCACCTTCCCATCCGGCAGCAACGTCGCGGTGTGGAGGTAACGCGCGGTGAGCAGCGCGCCCGTTTGAAGCCAGTGGCCCGTCGCTTCGGAGTAGCGCTCCGCGCCAGTCAAGGCCGTGCTGCCATTCGCGGTGCCACCCGCCGCGAGGACCTCGCCCGCAGACAACACCGTCAAGGAATGGTGATACCGCGCGGACAGCATGGCATTCGCGGCGCGCCAGGGGAGCGTGGGCGGAAGGTAACGCTCGGCGGAGGCAGTGCGCAGGACGCCGTCCGGGCTGCCTCCCGCGACCAACACCTCCCCCGTGCCCAGCAGCGCGGCGGCGTGGCCCAGCCGGCTGGTGCCCATTGACGCCGTGGAGGCCCAGAGCGCGTTGACGGGGTCATACAGCGCCGCGCTCTGGAGGTAGGGCTCGCTGCCATCCGAGCCACCAGTGATGAACACCTCGCCGGAGTGCAGCACCGTCGCGGTGTGGTGCGCGCGCTCGACGGGCATCAGGTTCCCCGCGGAACCCCAGACGCCCGACTCCACGTGGTACAGCTCCGCGCTGCGCGTCGCGGTGATGTCGTCCACCAGCCCGCCGGACACCAGCACCTTGCCATTCAGCAGCGCCGTCGAAGCATGACCCGTGCGCGGCGAGCTCATGGCGGCGGTGGAGGACCAGGTCCCCGTCGCGGGGTCATAGAGCTCCGCGGTCCGGAGGACGGCGCCCCACGAGCTGGAGCGCCCGCCCGACACCAGCACCTTGCCATTGGGCAGCAGCGTCGCCGCGTGTCCCATGCGCGGGACGCTCATGCTGTGGGTGGCGCTCCACGTCCCCGTGCCTGAGTCATACAGGCGCGCCGTCATCAACGCGGTTCCGTTGCCGTCCTCGCCGCCCACCACCAGCACCTGGCCGTTGAGCAGCAACGTGGCGGTGTGTCCCGAGCGAAGGGAGTCCAGGCTGCCGGTGGAAGACCAGGTTCCCGTGGCCACGTCGTACAGCTCCGCGGTGCCGGTGGTCGCGGCGGCGACGTCCCCCCCCGCCACCAACACGTTGCCAGTGGGCAGCAGCGTCGCGGTGTGACGCCGGCGGATGACATTCATGTTCCCCGCGCTGAGCCACCGCGCGGTCGCGACGTCGTATTGCTCGGCGCTCGTGGAGGACTGGCCACCGGCGACCAGCACGCGACCATTGGGCAGCACCGTGGCCGTATGGTCCAGGCGCTGGGTGGACATGCTGGGGGTGCCCACCCAACTGACGGATGCGAGCTCGGCGTCCTGGCGCCATGGCGCATTCAGCGCGTCTGCAAAATCCTCGTGTGAGCATCCCGCGAACACGAGCGTCATCAAGAGCGCGGCCTTGCGGCCGAACCCGGCAGGTTCAAACATGAGTGGGGGTCCTTTGTGTGACGGGGGGATGCGCGGAAGGACCGCGCCCGGCGCCTTTACCCCAGCCCTGCACGGGCGGACCATCGCAGCACCCAAAACTGAACACATAAAATACATGGGGCCTTGGGCACCCACCGTGCGGGGTGAATGCCAAAGACTGCCGCGCCAGGGCGCATCAATTCACGCAATAAAAGAAATGCTCGTGAAACGCGCGGTGACATGGATTGAGGCGGAGGGGTTTGTGACTCAGCGCGGGGCCATGGACACCCGCCCCCCTGACGGCCCCTGGAGCTCGGCCCGCCTCGTGCCTTCACGGAGGGCGCCTCCGGCGGCGCGAGGGCCTCCGCGTCAGCTGCTCGCCGACGTGTACCGGCGGATGGAGCGCAGCCACACCTGACGCGAGCCCCAGGCGAAGAGCCCCGCGCCCGCCACCGCGCCCACCAGCGACTGGGGCGGCAGCCGGCCCAGCATGGCCTGCGCCGGGAAGGTCGTCATCAGCGCCAGCGGGATGACATATGTGAATACCAGCGTCAGGACGCCGCGCCCCACGCCCTGGAACACGGAGGACGGCCAGCGCGCGAAGTCGAAGATAGAGGTGAACAGGTACGTCAGGTTGTCCACCCGCACGACGAAGAACGCCGCGCTCACCGTCAGAATCCACAGCGAGTAGAGCAAGAGCGTGCTCGTCCCCAGCAGCAGCACGGAGGCCAGCAGCCCCGCCACCGACGGCCACCGCCCCAGGTGCATGAAGGCGTAGACGAACAGCCCGACGCCCGTCAGCACGTTGAAGGCCCGCCACGGCTGGAAGCGCTGCGTGGACACCAGGAACTGCGCGTCCGCGGGCTTGAGCAGCACGAAGTCCAGCGTGCCCTTGCGGATGTGCTCCACCACGCCCGTGAGGCTGGGGTTGATGGCGCCCTCCAGGATGCCCTGCAGCAGCGTGAACCAGCCCACCACCAGCAGGGCCTCGCCGAAGCTCCAGCCTTCCAGGTTGGGCCGCTCGCTGTAGACGACGAACAGCGGCGCCAGCGCCGTGAAGGTCCAGAAGAGGGACGTCAGCCCCTCCGTGAAGAAGTCCGCGCGGTACTGCAGGGACAGCAGCCCAGACGCCTTGAGTTGAATGCCCAGCAGCCGCAGATAGCGCTTCAGCCTCACGTCAGCCCCCGAACGCCGCGAAGCGCCGCACGCCCTGCTTCCACGTCACCGCCGCCAACGCGCCCAGCACCGCCACCCAGGCCCACTGCGCGCCCAGCAGCCGCAGGGACTGCTCCCAGCCATAGTCCGCCGTCAGCAGCTCCACCGGGACGCCAATCTGATAGCGGAAGGGCAACCAGTCGATGAGGGTGCGCAGCGTGGGCGGCAGCAGCTCCACCGGGTACATGTAGCCCGAGCACACGAAGAAGAGCACCAGCCACACCTCCAGCACCTTCTGGCTGCTCTCCAGGAAGAAGCACAGCGCGCCAATGGCCACGTTGGCCAGGAAGGCCACGGCCCACCCGCCAATCACCGCCAGCACGAAGAAGCCCCACTGCCACGCGTGCTGGGGCACCGCCTTCTGCCCCACCAGCGCCACGCTCAGCAGAATCACCGGCACCGCGACCATCAACCGCATGGGGAAGGCGGCGATGCTCTCCACCGCGTAGGCCCACAGCGGGGAGATGGGACGCAGCAGGCGCATGGCCAGCGTCCCCTGCTTCACCTCCCAGTTGATGAGCCACGCCGCCCACGACGTCGCGAGCTGCCGCACCGCGAAGGTGGCCAGGAAGTAGCTGATGAAGTCCGCCTCGCCGAAGCGCCCCACGGGCGCCTCACGCGACACCGCCATCCACAGCACCATGTTGACCAGCGGCATGGTGGTGGACAGCACCCAGATGAGCATCTCCGCGCGGTAGGCCACCGCCTCCGCGAACCCCACCCGCAGCAACGTGGGAAAGGCGCGCAGTGTCGTCCTGGCGCTCATGCGGGCACCGGCTCCGACGCCGCCGTCCGGCGCGCCTTCGACTCCGCGAACAGCTCGCTCATCACCTCTTCCAGCGGCGCGTTCTCCACCGTGAGGTCCATCACCGGCAGCGTGGACAGCGCGCGGGTGACGGTGGCGTTGACCGCCTCCTGCTGGACCTGGAGCACCGCCATTCCGGGCTCGTGCGTCACCACCCTGCCCAGCGGTGACAGGCGCGCGACGTCCACTTCCCCGGACAGGCGCAGCACCACGCGCTTCTCCGGCCGCACCCGCTGCACCAGCGCGTCCAGGCCGCCGTCGTATGACAAGAGGCCCTTGTCGATGACGATGACGCGGGGACACAGCGCCGCCACGTCGTCCATGTAGTGGCTGGTGAGGATGAGCGTGGCGCCGTACTTCTCGTTGTACTCCTTGATGAACGTCCGCATGGTGGCCTGCATGGCCACGTCCAGGCCGATGGTCGGCTCGTCCAGGAAGAGCACCCGCGGCTGGTGGATGAGGGCCGCGGCCAGCTCACACTTCATCCGCTCCCCCAGCGACAGCTGCCGGGTGGGCTTGCCGATGAGGTCCCCGATTTCCAGGAGCTCAATCAGGTCTGAAATCGTCTTCTTGTACTGGGCCTGGGGCACGTCGTAGATGGCCCGGTTGAGTTCGAAGGTCTCCGCCGGAGGCAGGTCCCACAGGAGCTGCTGTTTCTGCCCCATGACGAGCATGATCTTCTTGAGGAAGGCCTCCTCCCGCTGCTGGGGGACGTGGCCGTCCACCGTCACCTCGCCGTCGGAGGGATGGAGCAGGCCGGAGAGGACCTTGAGCGTCGTCGTCTTCCCGGCGCCATTGGGGCCCAGGAAGCCCACCCGCTCTCCGGGGCGGATGTCGAAGGAAATCCCATCCACGGCCTTCACCGTGGTGTAGCTACGGTGGACGAGCGAGCGGAGGGCCGCCTTCAAGCCCGGCGGGCGCTGATGGACCTGGTAGTGCTTGCGAAGGCCGCGAACGGAAATCATGTGCGACCAGGGTTTAACGCGGTCTCCCCCTCCATGGCGATCTCGCCGTTGACGCCTTGGCGGGACGACAATGGGTTGGCAACGGCCGCGGCGGGACGCGGCCTCACAGGTGAAGGCTGGACCAGATGAGCAACGCATACAGCAAGGACCTGGAGCGATGGATGCCGCGGCTCATCGCCGTCTGGCGCGCGTCACGCGGCCGCGGTGGTGGCGGCGCCCCGGAGACGCGCCTGACGCCCCAGGAGGTGAAGGAGGTGGCGGCGGGTGTCCGCCAGCTCTCCCTGGGCCTCACGCGGGAGCGGCAGCTCGCCGGCGCGCGGTACATGGACGACCCGAAGCTCCTGGGCGCCTACCTCCTCTTCTACTGGCCGGTGTCCTATGCGCAGGCCCGGCAGGTGCTCGGCGAGCTGCCGAGCCGCCCCCGGCAGGTGCTGGATTTGGGCAGCGGCCCGGGCCCGGTGGCCTTCGCCGCCCTGGACGCGGGCGGGGGCCAGGTCACCGCCGCCGACCGCAGCAAGGCCGCCCTCACCCTGGCGCGCAACCTGGCCGCCGAGGCCGGTGAGGCCCTGGCCACCCGCGACTGGGACCCGACGAAGAAGGGCGCCGCGCTGCCCGACGGCCAGTTCGACCTGATTACGATGGGCCACGTCGTCAACGAGCTGTACGGCACGGGCGACGCGGCCACGGCCCCCCGCGCGGCGCTGCTGGAGACGATTCTGGCGAAGGTGAAGCGCGGTGGCAGCCTGCTGGTGATGGAGCCCGCGCTGCGCGAGACGAGCCGCGGCCTCTTGCACGTGCGCGACGCCATGGTGGCCAAGGGCTACGCCGTCCGCGCGCCCTGCATGTACCGCGGCCCCTGCCCCGCCCTGGTGAAGGAGACGGACTGGTGCCACGCGGAGCGCGCCTGGCCCATGCCTCGCGTGGTGGAGGAGCTGGCGCGCGCGGCGAGCCTGCACAAGGAATCGCTGAAGATGAGCTACCTGGTGCTGGCCCCCAGGGACGAAGCGTGGCCGGAGCTGACGCCCGGGCGCCTGTTCCGCATCGTCTCCGAGCCCCTGGAGGGCAAGGGCCGGCACCGCTACATCGGCTGTGGCCCGGAGGGCCGCGTGGGACTGGCGATGCAGGAGCGCCACCGCAACGAGCGCAATGAGCGGTTCCTCAAGCTGAACCGGGGCGACGTCATCTCCGTGACGGAGACGGAGCCCAAGGGTGACGGGCTCGCGCTCGACGAGCGCACCGAGGTGCGGGTGGTGGCCCCCGCGGGCAAGGGCGTGCCGCCCCCGCCGCCGAAGGAGGACGCGCCTTCGAGCCCGGGAGCCGGCCCGCGCCCTCCTGAGTGAAGCACCCGGCCCCTGCCGCCCTGGGGCCGGAAGATGGACGGCCCGGCTCAGCGCCGGAGGTGGGCATGACGTCCCGTGAGGACGTCGCGCATGAGGCGGAAGGCCTTCACGCCGTCCTTCATGGCGCCCACCGCGCCCCGCGCGAGGACGGTGGCCTGCACGCGAACCCGCCGCAGCCGGCGCGGCGCGGTGAACTCGCCGTCACATCGTCCGTGGCCTGCCTGACAGAGCGCGGCCCTGGCAGGGAGCGCGCCGCCCATTCCAGACATCCCGCCACCGGAGGACGGCAGGCCCAGGAGCGAGGCCCTGTTAGGGTCAGCCGCTCCCACCGCTACGGAAGGCCTGCCCGTGTCCGTGTCCCACCGGCCGCTGCGTTCGCTGTACCCGCCCCTGGAGCCCTACCGCACCGGCCGCCTGCGCGTCTCCGGCGGGCATGAGGTGTACTTCGAGGAGAGTGGCAATCCGGAAGGCAAGCCGGTGCTCTTCGTCCACGGGGGCCCTGGCGGAGGAACGGACCCGCGCCAGCGCCGCTTCTTCGACCCGACCGCGTACCGCATCATCCTGTTCGACCAGCGCGGCTGCGGACGCAGCACGCCGCACGCCAGCCTGGAGGAGAACACCACCTGGGATTTGGTGGCCGACATGGAGCGGCTGCGCGAGTTCCTGGACATCTCCCGGTGGCAGCTCTTCGGTGGCTCATGGGGCAGCACCCTGTCCCTGGCCTATGCCCAGACACACCCCGAGCGCGTCTCGGAGCTGGTGCTGCGCGGCATCTTCCTGCTGCGCAAGCAGGAGATTGACTGGTTCTACCAGCGAGGCGCCAGCGCCCTCTTCCCGGATGCCTGGGAGTACTACCTGGAGCCCATCCCCCCCGAGGAGCGCGGCGATTTGCTGGCGGCCTACCACCGCCGGCTGATGGGCTCCGACGTGAAGGCGCAGCAGGAGGCGGCGCGCGCGTGGAGCGTGTGGGAGGGCCGCACCAGCTGCCTGTATCCCAACGCGGAGCTGGTGGCGCGCAACAGCGCGGACGCCTTCGCGCTCGCCTTCGCCCGCATCGAATGCCACTACTTCGTCAACCGGGGCTTCCTGCGCGGCGACACGCAGCTGCTCGACGACGTGCACCGCATCCGCCACATCCCCGCCGTCATCGTCCAGGGACGCTATGACGTGGTGTGCCCGCCGGAGAGCGCCTGGGCGCTGCACAAGGCCTGGCCGGAGGCCGCCTTCGTCATGGTGTCCGACGCGGGGCACTCCGCGAACGAGCCGGGCAACACCTCCGCGCTGGTGGAAGCCACCGACCGCTTCCGCGGGCGCTGAAGCTCACGTCAGCGCCGGGACGGCCGCCCTGTCGCGCGCCGCGTCCACGCGGCGGAAATAGAGGATGACCCAGAGGCTGGCCAGCGCGGCCAGCGTCACCATGCCTTCGGCCGCGAACGCCCCGGCCTGCGTTCCCCACGCCGCGGTGGCCTGCTTCCCCACCACCACCGTCAGCGCGTTGAAGAAGGCGTGGGCGCCCACCGCGAGCCAGTACCACTTCACCTCGTCGCGGATGAAGCGCTGGAGCACCACCACCGACAGCGCGATGTGCACCACCATGGCGCCCAGCCGCTCGTAGGCCCCCAGCAGCGGCATCCACCAGTCCAGCGCGGCGATGGCGGCCTTGGCCTCCACCACCTGCGCCACCTGCTCCGGCTTCAGCGGCAGGGTGGACGCGTCCACCGACGACAGGGCGATGACGTTGACGAGCCCCAGCGCCGACAGTCCGCCCACCAGCAGCGCCGACTCCAGGCCGCCGTGGCCCACGCCGAAGCCCACCGCGTCGCGCCAGCGGCGGAAGTCCCTCAGCGGCTTGCGGAAGGTCCACAGCCGCGCCGTCTCCTCGAAGAGGCCCGCGGACAGGGACAGCACCGCAATCCAGACGCCCAGGAGCGCCGAGGACGTCTTCAGCGCGTCGCGCATGAAGTACTGCGCCACCTGCACCAGGGGCACCCGGGTGAGCAGCTGCGACAGCGCGAACGCCGCCGCGCCCCAGCCCACCACCTTCCAGGCCACGCCCAGCCGCCGTCGTGCCCACAGCACCAGGCCCACCGGCAGCAGCACGTCGAAGGCGATGGCCACCGCGTAGCTGGCGACCAGCCTCGTATCCACAGCGTCCACGGGGCCCCTCTCCGCCAGGTGGCATAGGCACCCGGCGCGCGGCGTCGAGGACACCAGCGAAGCGCCATCCGAATCCAGGGAGAAAGTGCCGGCCTCCAAGACTTGACTGTATTGACCCGAAAAAAGCTGAAGCCGCTCTGTGCGGGGCGGGGCCTCCGGGCCCGCCATTGACTGGATGACGACACCGCGCGGCAGGACTTCGTCTCTCCCCCTGGAGCGCCCCGGAGCGAGGGAGGCGGTCGCAGGATGTCATCCGCCCGAGAAGTCGCGGGAGCGCGAACGCCCCCTGACGGGAGGAGACAGGCCGGACGACGCCGTTACATGAAATCGACCGCTACCCGCGGCAGTGCGCCAGCTCGGCCCGCGCCTCCGCCGTCTCCTGGACATAGGCCTTGCGCCACACGGACAGCTCCTCCCAGGCGCGCCGTGCCTCCCCGCAGGCCGCGTCCTCAGCGCCCGTCAATCGCAGCGCCCGCGCGAGCCGGCGGCGCACCCTGGGGACACGCGCGGAGACCACCTGCCGGGCCGTGAGGTCCTCCAGCGCGGTCCGCAGTGGCGCCAGGGCCTCGGCGGGCTGGCCTCGGGCGAGGTGGACGTCCCCCAGCAGCAGCAGCGCCTCGATGCGCTCGGACGACGAAGGACCCAGGTCCCGCTCCATGGCCACGAGCGCCTGCTCCACGTGACGACGGGCCTCCTCCACCTGTCCCGAAAAGAGGAGCGCATCCGCCAGGTAGCGCAGTCCCGAGCCATCCATCTCCCCCTTGTCGGCCAGGGGCCGCTGGAGCGCGACGCCGCGAACGTGGAAGCCGCGGGCCTCGTCCGGACGCCCCAGGAGCCGCAGCAGCCGGCCCACCTCGTGCGCATCCAGCGCCACCTCCGGGTGGGTGGCGCCATAGGCGCGCTCGCGATGCGCCAGCAGGCCTCGGGCGTACTCCAGCTCCGGCAAACGCTCGCCCTGCTCGCCCCGCACCCCCAGCCGATTCGACTTCACCCCTATCAACACCGGGCTGTCGGCGGCCACGCTCTTGAGCGCCACGGCCCAGCTCTCCTCCGCGGCCTCCCGTGCCTGGGCCCCATGCCCCCACTCGAAGTAGACGAGGGCCAGGTTGGACAAGGTCCGGGCCACCGACAGGTTCTCCGCACCCAGCGTCTGGCGGAGGATGCCCAGCGCCCGCTGGAGGACGGCCTCGGCGCTCGATAGCTCCCCCAGGAGGGCCAGCGTGCCCCCCAGGTTCGACAGGGCCCGTCCCGTGTCCCGGTGCGCCAGCCCGAAGTGCGTCTCATGGACGCGCAGCGCCTCCTCCTGCCAACGCTTCGCCTCCAGCAACCGCCCCTGTTGCCGGGCCAGCAACCCCAGCCGGCCGTTCAGCTCCGCGCGCGTGAATGTCTGGCCCCGGGCGCTGGCGATTTCCAGCAAGGCACGCAGCAGCGACTCCGCCTCCGAGAAGCGGCCCTCCTGCTCCAGGAGCTCCGCCTGCACCTGGTCCAGCAGGGTGTCCAGCTCGGCGTCTCGCAGCGTCTCCGCCACGGCCCGGGCGCGATGGAGGAAGGGCCACGCCTCCTGGGGCCGTCCCATTCCGTACCCATGCAGCCAGGCCTGGAAGTGCAGCACCCGCGCGAGCACGCCCAGGTGCCGCCCGGCCTCGGCCGCCAGAGAGCCCAGGACCAGGGACGCGCGCGCGTCCTCGAAGGCCCCCGCGTCCTCCTGCAATCGCGAGCAGAGGTGATGCGCCTCGGCTTCCAGCGGCCGATGACGGGTGGCGAGCGCGCGCTCCCGGGCGGCCAGCGCGATTCGCAGCGCCTCGGGGGTGTGCCCCGCGAGCCGCTCCGCGTTCGCCCGCGCGAGCTCCGCGCGCACCGCGTCCACCTCCGCCCGCGCCTTCGGGTCCTCCGGCGGAGACACGGCCTCCTGCAACGTGCGCACGTCCGCGCACCCGCCCACGCCTCCGAGCGAGGCCCCCAGCCCGAAGCCCCGCTCCACCGTCCGCGCGTCCGCGCCCTGGAGCGCCACCGTCAGCCTCGACAGCTCTCCCAGCCGTTGGTCCAGGCACGTCATCCGCAGCCCCAGCGCCGCTTCCGACTGCTCGCCGAAGACACGCGTCGCCTCGCACGCGGACTGATGCGCGCGCGTCCAGTCCCGCGTCCACTGCTCCAGCGTGGAGGACACGGCCTGGAACGAAGCCTCGGCCGCGGGGTCTCCCGTCCGCAAGAAGGCCTGACGCGTGGACTCACGCACGGATGCGTCCCAGATGCCCGCGAGGTGCCGCTCACTGCCATGGCACGTCTCACTCGGCGTCGCCGCGGAAGGCCCCAGCACGAGGAACCCCAGGCCCACCAGTCCTCCGGCGAGCACCGCCGTGGCCGCGCTGCGCTTCCAGGCCCCCACCTCCCGCGAGAGCCGGGCCCGCAGCACCTGCATGGATTCGAAGCGCCGCGACGGGTCCACGGAGAGGCCCCGCCGCACCACCGCCTTGAGCCACGAGGGCACGCCCCGCTGCTCCGGGCGCACCTCCTGGCGCTGCATGGACGCCAGGAGCTCCTCGCGCGCGGCGCCCGCGAAGGGCCGCTGCCCGTTGAGCGCCTCGTAGAGCGCGACGCAGAAGGCGAACTGGTCCGAACGGGCATCCCCCCGCTCTCCGCGAAGCTGCTCCGGCGCGCCATAGGCGGGCGTTCCCAGGAACGCGCCGGTGACGGTGAGCGGCGCGTCGCCGGAGACGATGGCCGCGTCCTCCCGAGGAGGCCCCAGCCCCACCGCGGCGTTGGCCAGGCCGAAGTCGGTGATGCGCACCTGACCGTCGCGCGTCAGCAGGACGTTGTCGGGCTTGAAGTCGCGGTGGATGATGCCCAGCGCGTGCGTGGCCGCGAGCCCCTCCGCCGCCTGGATGAAGCGCGCCAGGACCTCCCGGCGCGTGCGCGGCCGCTCTGCCAGCCACCGCCGGAGCGTGCCCCCCTCGACGAGCTCCATCACCAGGAAGAGCTGCCCCTGGAACTCCCCCACGTCATGCAGCCGGGCGACATGGGGATGCGACAGGCGGGCCATCGTGCGGGCCTCGCGCTCCAGTCGCTGACGCGCCTGGGCCAACGAGTCCTCCCCGAGCCTGGCGAGGTTCAGCAGCTTGAGCGCCACCTTGCGGTCCAGCTCCGGGTCATAGGCGGCATGGACGCGCCCCATGCCACCTTCGCCGAGCAGCCCCAGCACCACGTACCGCCCCACGCGCGCGCCGGAGACGAGCAGCCCCGTGTCGACCAGCGGTGGAGGATTCTCCAGCCCGCCCAGCGCGGCGAGCACGCTCCGGCACTCCGAGCAGCCGGAGACATGCTGGCGCACCGTCGTCATGCCCTCGGGGTCCAGCGCGCCGCTCGCATACCCCGAGAGTGCGTTCTCGTCCGGGCAGCTCATTCACGCCCCGCCAACAGGCCCGAGAGGCTCAAGTCCAACCGTCCATGGATGGCGCGCATCACGCTGTCCACTTCCGGCTCGGGCAACGACAGGCGTTCAGCGAGCGCACGCCGCGTCCGCTTCTCCAGCAGCCGCTGCACCGCGGTGAGCCGGCGGGACAGGGTGGACTTGTGCAGGTCGAACAGGGCGCCCATGCGCTCCAGGGAGAGGCGCTCGACGAAGTGCAGCCGCAGCAACTCCCGGTCCTCGTCGTCCAGCGAGGCCACCGCCTGGACGAAGGCCGCGCGCACATGCCCGCGGGCCTCCTCCCGGACGAAGCCCAGCTCCAAGCCACCCGGCGCGGGGTGCGCGGCGAGCACCTCGGCCTCGACGTGCGACGCTTCTCCCAAGGCCTCGCGCATCCGCAGCGCGAGCCGCGTCGCGGAGATGCTCACCCAGTGCAGCATCGGGCCCGCGCCCGCGTAGCCGAGCAACCGGGAGGGCGCCTCCGCGCGAGGCAGCAAGAGGTTGGTCCGAAGGGCCTGCAGCACCTCGTCCGCGAACACCGGCGAAGGATGGATGCGCGCCAGGGGGACGCGCAGCTTGAGGAGGACCTCCTGCTCCAGGAGCGCCCGGGCCGCCGGCAGCCCCTGTGCGCAGGAGAGCGCGAGCGCCAGGTCCCTGGCATGCAGCCGCTCCAGCGCGAGCACCGGGTCCACCGCTCGCGAGAGCAGCGTCCCCAGGTGTTGGGCGAAGGCCTTGGGCTCGGGCGCGGCGGCGTGGAGGGCCTCGGCCAGGGAGACGGCGCGGCCCACGGCCTCCCTGGTACCCGGAGCCTCACGGAGGCGAGCGGAGGACGGCTCGCCGGCGGACTGCAACACCCACTCGAGGAACTCCGTGTTCGCCCCAGGCATCCCAACCGCTCCTGACATCACGCTCACGATACATCAAGGCCCTCAGCCCTTCCGCGCGCTCAGGGCCTCGGCCAGCTCCGCATAGAGGTGGATGGCGCTGCGGATGGACTTCTCCCAGTCGCCCAGGTGCAGGCTTTCGTTCTCCGAATGGGCATACGTGTACGGGTCCTCCACGCCGATGAGCAGCGCGGGCACGCCGCCCAGCTCCTTCGCGAAGGGCTCCACGAAGGGAATGGAGGCGCCGCAGCCAATGGCGACCGCCTTCGCGCCGTAGCCCTTCTCCAGCGCGCGGAAGGCCGCCTGGAACGCGGGGTGGGACGGGTCCGTGTACCACCAACCGGACGCGCCCTCCGTGTCGAAGTGGACCTCCAGCCCCCATGGGCACACCTCGCGCAGGTGCTCCTTCAGGCGCTGCTCCACGTCGCGCGCCTCCAGGTCCGGGACGATGCGGATGCCCACCCGCGCCCACGCCGAATCACAGATGATGTTGCGCGCGTCCTTGCGGCTGCTGGCCTGGATGGCGTTGATGGCGATGCTCGGCTGACGCCAGTTCAGCTCCCACGGATGCGCCCCGCCCCCCAGCACCTGCGCGCCGGGCAGCAGGCCTGACTGCGCGCGGAAGTGCGCCTCGTCTCCGGGCAGGGACTGGATGCCCTGGCGCTCCGCGTCCGTCAGCGGCTTCACGCGCTCGCGGATTCCTTCGATGGCGATGGAACCATCCGCGTGGGTCAGCGTGGCCAGCATGCGGCACAGCGCCATGACGGGGTCCGGCACCGGCCCACCCCACATGCCCGAGTGCACCGCCTGCCGCAGCGCCCGCACCTCCACGTCCACCGTGACGAGCCCGCGCAGCGCGGTGGTGATGGACGGCAGGCCGGTGTCGAAGTTGGACGTGTCGGTGAGGACGATGGCGTCCGCCTTCAGCAGCGCCGCGTGCTTCTGGAGGAAGGCGCCCAGGAAGTTGCTGCCAATCTCCTCCTCGCCCTCGATGATGACCTTCACGTTGAGCGGCAACGCCCCCGCGCCCTTCAGCCACGACTCCACCGCGGACGTGTGCACGACGATGCCCGCCTTGTCGTCCGCCGAGCCGCGTCCGTACAGGCGGCCATCGCGCTCCACCGGCTCGAAGGGGGGGCTCTTCCACGCGGCCTCGTCACCCGCGGGCTGCACGTCATGGTGGGCGTAGAGCAGCAACGTGGGCTTGCCCGGCGCCTTGAGCACCTCGCCATAGACGTAGGGGTGCGTGCCCTCGATTTCGAGTAGCTGAACGTTTTCAAAACCACGGTCTTTCAGCAGCCGTGCAGTCGCTTCCGCGCTGCGTCGTACCTGCGTCGCATCGAAGCCAGGAAATGAGACACTGGGAATGCGGACGAGGGACTTGAGGTCCTCCAGGTACGTCTGCTTCTTCGACTCGAAGTGTGAGAGAGCGTTGTCGGTGGACATGCTCACCCCTTAACCCAAAAAGACGGGCAGGCGTGCCATGTCCCCGCGCGGATGTCGCGCGGTCCAAGTATCATCCATGGCCATGTCCGACACCCCGACCCTGCTGCTCGTCGATGACGACAGTTTCGTGCGCCGTATCCTCAAGGACGTCATCGCCGACACGGGCATCGAGCTGCGGCTGCTCGAGGCCGCGGACGGCGAGGAAGGATTGGCCGTGGCCGCGCGGGAGCAGCCCGCGGTGATGTTCCTGGACCTGTTCATGCCGAAGAAGAGCGGACTGGAGGTCCTGGGCGCCATCAAGTCGGTGTCGCCCACCACGCGGGTGTTGGTCATCAGCAGCATGGACGCGGAGCCCGTCGTGGAGCAGGCCATGGCGGCAGGCGCCGTGGGCTTCGTGGGCAAGCCCTTTCATCCGCTTGAGATCGCCTCGGCAGTGCGCCAGGCGCTGGCTCACTGATTCCGGGGTGTTTGCGTGTCGTCTTCTGCTGTCGGTTACTGGGTCGCGGACAATCTCGGACGTGTGCTGGGGCCGCTGGCGCTCCAGGCCCTGCGGGAACTGATTTCCTCCGGACGCTTGAAGGCCGCGGTGCGCGCCTCGCGGGATGGGACGAACTGGGTCGCCCTGCCGGAGCTGCCCGAGCTGCGCGACTTGTTCGCCAGCGCGCGGCCCTCGCCCTCGCTGGAGCTGCAGCAAGCCGAGCGCCTGCGCGCGCAGATGCGCGCCATGCAGAGCCTGCCGGCCCATGAAGTCTTTGGCCTCAAGCCCACCGCCAACCTGGACGAGCTGCGCCTGGCCTACTTCCGCATGGCCAAGCGCTTCACGCCGGACCACGTGTCGCCGGACACGCATCCGGAGCTGAAGAAGGTGTCGGCGGAGATCTTCGACTTCCTGTCGCGCCGCATGCGCGCCGCGGAGGCCACCTGGACGCAGGCGGCGCAGGCCCCCCGCCCTCCGCCGCCCGT